>JAPPIB010000043.1 GCA_028820695.1 Acidiferrobacterales bacterium
TGCCTTGAGAACACCGCCCTTGCCTGAAAAACTCTTGAAACATGGCTTATGTTAAATGGTAATTAGGTTGTCTTTTGTACTGACGCTGAGGGTGGCTGGCAATCGTGTCATCTATGTACCGTGCAACCTTCGCAACAATTTGTCAGGAACCTGTCTTACACCGATTCAATCTTCATCAGTGATTGAATGACAGGCCCGATCAACAGAGGTCTTTTGCTGAACTGAGAATGCCATGGCCCGCGCAATGACTATGATGCTGCTTGCCATGGTGATTCTGCCGGGCATGGATGCGGTGGCCAAATGGCTGTCCGGAACCGTATCGTCCGGACAGGTCTCCGCAGCCCGTTTCATTTTCCAGACGCTGTTCCTGTTGCCCTTTATTTTTCTCGCACGCGGCAAATGGTTGACTCCGAACGTACTGTTGCATGTTGCGAGAGGTGTATTGATCGCAAGTGCCACGGTGCTTTTCTTCAGCGGTCTCGCGTACTTGCCGATTGCCGATTCACTGGCCTTGTTCTTTATTGAACCGATGCTGGTGACCCTGCTTTCGGTTGCGCTTCTGCGCGAGTCTGTTGGCTGGCGCAGATTTACCGCGATCCTGATAGGTTTTCTAGGCGCAATGATTGTGATCCGCCCCTCATTTGTCAGTGTGGGATGGGCTGTTCTATATCCGATCACAGCAGCACTGTGTTTCTCGTTCTACATTCTGTTGACGAGAATGCTGGCTGTGAAGGATGATCCGATACGCATGCAGTTTTTCGCCGGAGTATTCGGCGGACTTGCCATTTCCCTCGCCCTGGTCATTGGAACTCAAAATGATATCGCTATCTTCACAGCCTCCTGGCCTACCGTACATGAGTTTCTGCTTCTCGGTTTGCTGGGACTGGTGGGCACCGTCGGCCATCTGCTTGTCGTGCTGGCATTTCAACGTGCACCCATCAGCGTGCTGGCACCGTTTCAGTATGTCGAAATTATCAGTGGAACGGTTTTGGGCCTTTGGCTGTTCGGTGATTTTCCAGAACCGTTGACCTGGTTGGGAATTGCATTGATTGTTGCGACTGGGATATACATTTTTCACAGGGAATCCATGCAAGGGCAATCCATACGTTCCGGTAGCGCACACATCATTGACAAATGACAGATGATTCGACTGTGGCTGAAAAAAAGCCTGTTCCAATTTCACTGCCGCAATATCGTCTGGACACTGGAATACTGCGTATCCATTCATCAGCCGGGGCAGACCTGCAAAATCCGTGTGTCTGACTGCTGGCTTTGGATTTGATCGTCACTTTTATTCTTTTGCGTATCAATTAACTTCATATAATCTGCTGATTTGACTTAACTTGTCTGTGTCGAGATAAGATTCGACAGACCGCATTTGGAAATAGGTGATGATGGTGCCAGCAAATTCAGACGATTCACGAATAGACGATGTGCGAATCGCATCAATACGCGACATAGCGGTTCCAGCGCAAGTCATGGCGGAAGTTCCAGTATCCAGCAGGGCAAGTGGTGTTGTAAGGAGCGCTAGAAATTCGATTCATGAGATTCTGAATGGGCGCGACGACCGTCTCATTACGATCGTCGGGCCGTGCTCGATCCATGATTCCACCGCTGCGATGGAGTACGCCAACCGGCTCAGAAACTCCATGTTGAAACTATCCGACGACCTGCTGATCGTCATGAGAGTGTATTTCGAAAAACCGCGGACCACCATCGGCTGGAAAGGCCTGATCAACGATCCGGACCTTGATGGAACGTTTGATATCAATAAGGGACTGCGGCTGGCAAGAACACTGCTCCTTGAATTGAACAACATCGGAGTACCGGCCGGTGTTGAGTTTTTGGATATTGTCACACCCCAATACATCGCTGACCTGGTCAGTTGGGGCGCAATCGGAGCCCGGACAACCGAAAGTCAGGTGCACAGGCAACTGGTCTCAGGCCTGTCGTGCCCTGTCGGCATGAAAAATGGAACTGACGGAAATCTTCAGATTGCGGTCGACGGCGCACACGCGGCCTCAAGGAGTCATCGGTTCCTATCCCTGCGCAAGGACGGCCGTACCGCAATTTTTGAAACATCTGGAAATGAGGATTGTCACATCATATTACGCGGTGGCAAGGTTCCTAATTACAAGGCAGAAGATGTCAACTCGGCATGCGAACTGCTGGTCAAAAGAGGGCTTGCTGAAAACATCATGATCGATTTCAGTCACGCTAATAGTTCGAAACAGTTCTTTCGACAAATGGACACGGGACGGGATGTAGGTGCCCAGATTGCGGCGGGGGACGCACGGATCAAGGGCGTCATGATCGAAAGCCATCTTGTAGAGGGACGCCAGGATAACGTTCCTGGACAAGAACTTGTCTACGGTCAAAGCATCACCGATGCCTGTATCGGATGGGATGACACCGAAGTCCTGCTGAATGAGCTTGCCCAGGCGGTACGACAACGTCGCAATACGACAGAAACTTTCGCTTCGGTCGAAGCGGCCGCAAGCTGAAGCTGACAGGCCAGAGCAATCATTTCCATGATCAGACCCTATCAGTCGAATGTACTGACGTCGCAATTTGTCTTTGACGCCGAGCGGCGTGCGCAATTGTGTCAGCAGGCCGATCAGTTGCCGTCAATCACTCTGAATTCCTCATCTGCGAGCAGTGCTGTGATGCTGGGAGCGGGCTATTTCAGCCCGCTGGACGGGTTTATGAGCCGGGCCGATGCGCTTTGCATCGCGGACGAGATGCGAACTGAATCCGGTCTTTTCTGGCCGGTTCCAATACTCAATCGAATCCATGATGATGTTGACTTTACAGGCGATCGGGTCTCGCTCAGAGATTCCGAGATCGATGGAAATCCGCCGTTGGCGATTCAGACCGTCGAATCTGTAGATACACTGAGTGATGATGAGCTGATGCATATCGCCCGGTGCGTATTTGGAACGACAGATCGCGAGCACCCCGGTGTGAATACATTTCTGACGCAGGGCAATACAGTTGTTTCAGGACCCATTGAGGTGCTCAATTTCAGTTATTTTGAATCCGAGTTTCCGAATACGTTCAGAACCGCATCCCAGATTCGAACCGAGATTGAGAACCGGTGTTGGAACAAGGTTGTTGCATTTCAGACCAGAAATCCCATGCATCGTGCGCATGAGGAACTTTGCAAAATCGCACTGGAACGAACCTCATCGGATGGCGTGGTCATTCATATGTTGCTGGGCAAGCTCAAACCCGGTGACATTCCGGCGAAAGTGCGCGATGACGCGATCCGAAAAATGGTTGAGCTTTATTTCCCGCAAAACACGGTCATTATCACGGGGTACGGATTCGATATGCTCTACGCGGGGCCGAGAGAGGCGGTTTTACATGCGATATTCCGACAGAATCTTGGAGCTTCCCATATGATTGTGGGGCGCGATCACGCGGGTGTCGGTGACTATTATGGTGCTTTTGATGCACAGGCCATTTTTCACACGGATGTGCCGGAAGATGCGCTGGACATAGAGATTTTTGAAGCCGACCATACTGCATGGTCCAAGAAACTGAACGAGGTGGTGATGATGCGCGATGTGCCGGATCACCAAAAGTCAGACTTCATTCTCCTGTCGGGAACCCGCGTTCGGGAAATGCTGTCAGCAGGAGAGAATCTGCCAGAGGAGTTTTCGAGACCGGAAGTTGCAAAAATTCTTATGGATTTTTACCGGCACGGCTGACTGTTTCATAATCAATCGACTTCAGGCATCGGAATGCTGAAATCCTGCAGCATGATGGGAATATCGTCATCGACACGGTAGACGAGAGTGCCATTTTCCGTAATCAACGCCTCATCCAGTTCTTTTTCGACTATTGATTCGTCAGAGTGTTGTACCTGCCCGGCACGGATCTGTGCGTTAATTCGGGCGAGTTTATCCTCGGCGAGAGCGGACAGCGGCTGTTTGGTAACCGGACAACGGAGAATTTCCAGCAATTTTGAGTGGACTGGCATCGTATTTTCCTAGCGGGCGAGTAACTTCGTCTACATCCGGGTGACGTGGGCTTGATTTGCCCGTCGGCGTCATGAACCGGTCAGCTATTTTACCGAATTACAAGTCAGCCTGTTTGTGCATGTTCATGAACCCCGAAAGCGAGTCATCTGTGACTGTTGCGAATTCACCGTGTTGCCGGATATGGCTCGATGATTGTGCCTGATGCGGCTCACCAAATAAGGTATCATTCATGCCTTACTTCATATTGCAATTGTTCTTATCATCTGGTTCGGCTTCAGGCAGTTTACACACAGCAAGCCTTTTTGCCGATTGATTCGGTCTAACAAATGTCAGGAGCAACACAATTTGAGTTGATGAGCAAGGTACTAATTCGCCAGGCAGTTTAGGTGGAGATTTATGAGGAGAACAAAAGCCATAATATTCGCATTCGTCATGTCCATGACTACTGCGACAGTTGCGAACGCCCATGACGTCGATCTGGATGTTCCGGGCGGGTCGCTCAGTTATACGCTCGGAGTTCAGTTTGCCATTCAGATCAGTGACCAGCTTCGCAGCGTGGGTGTGCCGCTGAGTGGAGAGGTGATGGCCCAGGCAATTGCAGATGTGCTGACGGCAAGCGAACTGAAGTTAACCGAGGAACAAATGCAGGCTGCAATGCAGGAGTTCACCGACAATCAGACAAAAATGCAACAGGAGATGATCGAAATGGTGAAATCTTCCGGAGATCAATTCAGAGCGGAATTCGCCAAGCAGGAAGGCGTGAAGTCTACCGATAGCGGACTGCTGTACATGGTGATTGAGGAGGGTACCGGAGACAAGCCCGGGCCCGATAGTACTGTAACGGTACACTATCGCGGAACGTTGACTGACGGTTCGGAGTTTGACAGTTCCTATAGCAGAGATGAGCCCACGACATTTTCCCTGGGTGGAATCATACCCGGTTGGGTTGAAGCTCTTCAGTTGATGAGTGTCGGTGCAAAGTACCAAATCGTCCTTCCGCCGGAACTCGGCTATGGCGAACAGGGCAGCCCGCCGGTAATTCCGCCGTCAGCGACATTGGTTTTCGATATCGAGTTGCTCAGCATAGAGTAAATTCATTCCAACCCGTTTGGAGCAGGGTAATGGATGACGCGGTTCTGTTCGCTACGACTGCGGAAAATACCGAACGCTGGACAGCGGAGTTGCGTCGTAATGATCCGGACTTGGATCTGAGAATTTGGCCGGATGTAGGTCGGCTAGAGGACATCACCTATGCAATAGTCGCCCGGCCGCCGGCAGGCGAGTTGGCCCGGTATCCGAATCTGAAGGCGATTTTCTCGATGTGGGCCGGTGTGGAAGATATTCTGTCTGACCCGCGACTTGGACACTTGCCGATTGTCCGAATGACTGAGCCTGGACTCACAGATGGAATAGTCGTCTATGTCGCTCATCATGTTATTGGCTTTCACATGCATGTTTCCAGTTACAAGCCTCGGAAGTGGGAACATCCATTTCACAGCGATTACAAGGCACCGAGCAACACCTGTGTCGGCATCCTGGGATTGGGAGTGCTGGGCAGGGCATGTGCTGCCGCACTCGTGCAACTTGGCTTTGAGGTGATCGGATACAGTGCGACCCGAAAAGATCTTCCAGATGTACAGTCGTTTGCCGGTCCGAAGGAACTTGGTCAGTTTCTAGGAAGAACCGACATTCTTGTCGACCTTCTGCCCAGAACTGCCGAGACGGATAACTTCCTGAATCAGCGCACGCTCGGGCAGTTGCCGCGCGGCGCATATATCATCAACGCCGGCAGAGGGGAGTCAGTTGACGACGACGCCCTGTTGGCTGCGATTCAGTCAGGGCATATTGCCGGTGCTGTATTGGATGTTTTCCGCACCGAACCGTTGCCGGACGATCATCCGTATTGGGATGAGCCCAACGTGACCGTAACGCCTCACTGCGCGAGCAAGCCGGACCCTTCCACTGCCAGCGTGGTTATTCTTGAGAAGATGCGCAAAATGAAGCGAGGCGAGCCGGTTGAAGGAGTCGTGAACCGCAATCGCAACTACTGACCGCATAGATCCCGTCATTGTGATGTGACTTCGTGTCCGTGCCAACGGGCTTTATTGCGAGAAATACCACTCCAGGAACTTGTCGAACTCCATTTCGTCTTTTTGTTCCATCTCCTCTTGCTTTTGGATGGACTCGGCTGCGACACGGGAGAATTCATCGATAGTCGCTGACTTTAGCGCAATTCGCGTGACACTTCGTTTAGCCTCTTGCGCCTTTCGCATCGCAAACGCGAAAAACGGCTCATTGTTCGTGATCAGTTCGTCCAGGATTCGGGCAGAAGGTGTCATCTGTGGATTCTCCAACTTTTCTTTTTGCTCTCGAACGCACGTCATGTAGTCATCGTTGCCATGGGCCTTGTCAAACAGTCTGGCAATGGGTTGCAGATTTTCGAGTATTTCCAATCCCCAGGTCTTGAGCTTGACGCGTTCACCATTTCGGGTCAGTTTCAGATCAGGGTTCAGACCGTCCATTACGGTGGCATCCTTGTTTGCGGAGATGATGGGGTAGTGCTTGTCGGTCAGTGGCGGGCTTGGGTGCAACAGACAGAATGTGATCAGAAGATCAAGAAATCGAGCATGTACCGGGGAGATTCCAGTCGGCTCATAGGGGTCCAGGTCAATACACCTTACTTCCAGATATTCGACTCCCCTACGTCGCAACGCATGGGTTGGTTTTTCCATCGGCATGATCCGTCGTTTCGGACGTACAACGGAGTAGTATTCATTTTCGATCTGTAACAGATTTGTATTCAGTTGGAGGTATTGTCCATTCGATTTGACGCCAAGTTTCTCATACGTCGCAAATGGAGTGCTGATCGTCTCGCTGAGCGAACTGATGTATTCCTCAACGGAATTCTGATTGATGCGAATTTCCGATTGGACCGGATTGCGATATCCGTAATTGCTCATTCTCAGGGAGGTTCCATGTCTGGCGTAGACGGTATGAATGCCCAACTCATCGAGCCCGGTAGTGTCGGATTCCGAAAAGAACGACCGGCATGCGGCAGGTGATGCGCCGAACAGGTAGAAAAGAATCCAGCAATATCGATGGAAGTTCCGGGTCGCCGCCATATAGGCATTGGATATCTCGTTTTCCCGGGAGTCGGATTCCGAGAATCCGAGTGCCGTCCAAAACGAGTCGGGAACTGAAATATTGTAGTGGATGCCCGCAATAATCTGCATTCTCCGTCCATATCTGAGATCAAGACCTCGACGGTAGACGTGCTTCATTTTGCCGATATTCGACGTGCCGAATTCAGCGATTGGGATGGTATTCTCGTCTCCAAGCAGACAGGGCAGGGAATTGACCCACAGCAGTCCATCGTCGATGTGGTGATATACAATGCCATGTAAAAGCTCCAGATAGTCAAGAACCTCATTCAACGTGCTGAACGTCGGCGTCACAAGCTCCATCAGGGCTTCGGAATAATCGGTTGTGATGTATGGATGTGTCAGTGCTGAACCCAACGCGCTAGGGTGCGGTGCCTGGGAAAGACGTCCGTCAGGCGTGATTCGGAGACTTTCCTTCTCGATCCCCCGACGGAAGTTTGGGAAGATTTCTTCCGCGTCATCGTGAACCCGATCTAGTCGCTCTTCAAATGTCGTTTGCATGCTTTATCGCGCTGGCTTGCGGTCGGTTATCTGTTCGGGAAGTCACGATGTGCATGCCGTAGATGCACATTCATATATTGTAATGAGAGTTGGTGAGTGACTCCGCTGACTAAAGTCGAGTGCTGGTATTCGGTCGCGTGTTGCGGGTCGCGTCCGGTTGGCGATATTTTACAGATGAATGAGTCCGGAAAACTACCTTTGTGAGATTTCACAGATTGAAGTTTGCGATCTGAGGTTGCGGCCGACTCCCTTGATCGCGAATCAAACCGATTTCGGAACAACACCGGGTGCTGAAAAGATCCACCCTCAAATGTTGAAGGATTACTCAGTTAAAAAAAAAGAATGAATTTGCCTTGTTTACAACCGGCAGGATCAAGTGAACTGTCGTGGGGCATGTTAGAATGGTTCGCCGATTGGACCGGGTGAGATCGAAAGCGGATATCGTCATGTGATTCAGGCCCGGTTGAAACTTGCAGGGAGTTGGTGGAGTTCGGCAAATCTTGACCGAATGCTGGCGCTCCGACTGTGCCGGGCAGACCAGAACTGGGACGGATTTTGGGACACTGTCACCCGGCAGGCGGCCTGAGGGACACCGAGAATCCCGCGCTTCACTTTCAATCGCACCCGAACAGCTGCCGGTAAGTCTTATAATTTGGCACATTCATTCATCTGGTCGATCGCCTGTTCACCCGATCTCTCCAAGCGACTAAGCAAGCAAATAAGGATTGGCGACAAATGCCAAGTTGGATCACCATCTTTCGACGGGAATTGGCGGACTATTTCTATACGCCGATCGCATACGTCTTCTTAGTGATATTCCTGGTTTCCAGCAGTGTTCTGACCATTTATGTAGGGGGACTTCTGGAACGCGAACAGGCGGACCTCTTGCCGTTTTTCAGTTTCCATCCCTGGCTTTACCTGGTGCTCGCGCCGGCACTGGGCATGCGCCTGTGGGCGGAGGAACGCAAGACGGGCACCATCCAGACCCTGCTTACATTGCCCGTCAGCACGTTATCCGCTGCATTTGGCAAGTTTCTTGCATCCTGGGTATTCGCGGGATGCGCCCTGATATTGACATTTCCGATCTGGTTGACCGTCAATTTCCTGGGAAATCCGGACAACGGGGTAATCTGGGCAGGTTATCTGGCAAGCTTTTTGATGGTGGGCGGCTTCCTCGCAGTCAGTTCGTGCATGTCGGCTCTGACTCAGAATCAAGTCGTGGCATTCGTATTGGGTGTGTTGGTGAATCTTTTCCTGATTCTGGGCGAATTCGTGATCGTCAAGGAGTTGCTGTCGCCCGTCTTGCCGCAAGTCCTGATTGAGACGATCGTCAATCTGAGTTACCTCACGCACTTTGGAGAGATGTCGAAGGGTGTGATTTCGCTCGACAATATCGTTTTCTTCCTGTCAGTATTGGTACTGTTCGTATATCTCACTGTCGTCGCAGTCGATTCGAAGAGGAGTGGTTGATATGCGATCCGTGAAATTCAATTTGGCCGGGGCGGTTGCCGTTGCGATATTGGTGTTTGTGGCACTGAACCTGATTGCCCAGCAGGTTTTGTCCAAGTATCGAATCGACCTGACTGAACGCGGACTTTACACACTATCGCAGGGTACAGAAGACTTCCTGGCGCAACTTCAGGAGCCGATTCAGCTGAACTTTTTCGTTTCGCGTTCCGAATTGCTGCAAACGCCTGGATTCAACACATATATCGGCCGGATTGACGAAATTCTGAACGAGTATGCACGGCTTTCAGGGGACTGGATATCGGTCAGAGTGATCGACCCCGAACCTTTTTCCGAAGCGGAGGACATGGCAGTCGGACATGGGTTGAACCGCATCGCTGCGCAAGACGGCAATTCAGCCTATCTGGGTCTGGTCGGCACAAACAGCATCGATGAAACCCACACCATCAGTTTCTTTCTCCCGGAGCGTGAAGAATTGCTTGAGTATGATCTCACCCGTATGATTTATCGGTTGGCCGCCAGGAAGCGAAAGACGGTCGGCATCATCAGTACGTTGCCGATTCAGGGGTCGGGCGGTGCCGCTGGCGGGGGGTCTGAACCGCAGCAACCACCGTGGTCATTTCTGGTCAGTCTCAACAGTTTCTTCGACCTGAAATTGCTATTGCCGTCCGATGACCAACTGCCGGATGATCTGGACCTGCTATTGCTGATTCATCCAAAAGGGCTGTCGGACCGACTGCTCTATGAGATTGACCAATTCGCATTGGGCGGCAAGAGCGTTCTGTTATTTGTGGACCCGTTCTCAGAAACAATTTCGGCCATGCTGAGCGGCCAGACTCAGGCGGTGCCAATCGACACCGGGGCGGACATGAACCGCCTGACCGGCAATTGGGGTGTTACGCTGCGGGGTCGAAAAATTGCCGGAGATCTGCCGATTGCCGCTCGCGTATTGGAAGGCGACGGTTCTTCCGGCAGAACCATTGACTATCCGGTCTGGATGAATGTCCAGCCCGAGCAGTTGAATTCCAGTGATCCGATTACATCCCAGTTGGGAAACATCATATTGGCAACCGCGGGCGTATTGGATCTCGAACATAAACCGGGACTCAAGATTGAGAGACTGATCTCCACATCATCATCTGCGAAGCTGTACGGTCATGAAGAATTCTCTGCGATCACTG
Source organism: Acidiferrobacterales bacterium (assembly GCA_028820695.1). Taxonomy (NCBI): domain Bacteria; kingdom Pseudomonadati; phylum Pseudomonadota; class Gammaproteobacteria; order Acidiferrobacterales; species Acidiferrobacterales bacterium. Next base: position 10,297 of record JAPPIB010000043.1, read on the forward strand.
ATATTCAACAGTTGCTCCAGGACTATCAGGAAGGTGGTGAGCAGTGGGTGGTGGCTGCCCGCATCAGTGGCACCGCAGTCACCGCGTTTCCCGATGGTCCTCCCGATTCAGAAGAGGCAGGCAGTGCTTCAGATGTCGAATCGCCCCGGATCACCGAAGGCGAGATCAATGCAGTGGTTGTCGCGGACACGGACATGTTGCACGACAGGTTCTGGATTCAGCACCAGCAGGTGTTCAATCAGAGTGTTGCGTTTGCGACCGCATCCAATGGAGAGCTGATCCACAACGCAGTCGACAATCTGTCGGGTGACAACAGTCTTCTCGGTGTTCGCAGTCGCGGCAGTTACTTCCGGCCATTTCATAAGATGCAGAAGATCAGGCAGGCCGCCGAACAGCAGTATCTGGCCAATGAGACCAAGTTGCTTGAAGAGCTTGCGAACGTCGAATCCTTGCTGCTCAATCTTCAGTCAGACAATCGGAATGAGGGAGCCGAACAGATTGTCACAGATGCGCAACGCGAAGAGCTGAAGCGAATGCGTGCCAGCCAAATCGAGATCAGACAGCAATTACGCGATGTCCAGCACAAGCTGGGTCAGGACATCAACCAACTTGTGACGGCGATTACTGTTGTGAACATCATTGCGGTTCCGCTGGTCGTAGGTCTGATTGCGCTGTATATGGGTGTTTTCGGCTGGAAACTTCGTGGTCGGAGGCTGTTACTGAGAGTGCGACAGATCGAAGGTTCACAATGAAAAACCTGACGTTGGCCGCGATTGCGGTCGTTTGTGTTGCAATAATCGGCTACTTCGCAATTCAGGAGCGCCATTCCTCAACCGTGTCTGATCGCGGACTTTATTTTCCACAGCTCGTAGACCAGATCAACAATGTGACGGAAATCCAATTCACAACCAGTCAGACAAGATACTCCATTCGGAAAATGAGCGGGAAATGGAGTTTGGATGTCGCAGACAACTACCCGGTTCGGTTTGATCTTGTCCGGGACTTTCTGGTCGGAATGAGTCAGTTGCGAATACTTGAAGCGAAGACTGACGATCCTGACAGACATCATTTGCTGGATCTTGCGGGCGTGGATTCTGAGGGCTCGAGGACGATCCTGATTGAATTATCTGATTCGCAACTTCGGCCTCTGGCACAGTTGTACGTGGGGACATCAAGGACTTCGGTACGAAATCCTGCACTCAACGAGTACTATGTGCGCGATGTCGGACGCAGTCAGACATGGTTGACGGAAGGCAATCTTGACGTGACGACATTTCCATTCGAATGGTTGGATCTGGAACTATCCGACCTTGACAATGATCAGGTCAGGGAAGTTGTCATCATGCGGGATCACGGCAAGCCGGTCCGGGTATACCGGACGAGTGCCGAAAGCAGCAACTTTCACCTCGATGGTGTCCCGCAGGGATATAAGGTACGTCATCAGTACGTGGTGAACGATATCGGTAAAATTTTTCGGCGCCTGGATTTCGTCGATGTCAGATCAGCAAAAGGGTGGATCGACGGCGGTGTATCTGCGACAGCGGTCCTGTTCAATGGAATCAGGTTGCATGTGCAAGTCGGAAGCGGTGAGTTTGCGCAATACCATGCTTTTTCGGCGCAGGCTGATGAATCCATCAGTGAAGAAGGTATGAACCAGGTCGATGAAATGAATACGAAATACCGGGGTTGGGTTTATAAACTATCGGATCAGCGCAGCGGCATAATAAACAGTCAGTTTGACGATTTGATTGAATCTGTCGGGGCCAAATAAACTACACCATCTATTGACGTACAGCAAGGGGACACAGCAATGGAGCAGTTGAACAAAATCAGTTCGCGTCTCACCCAGTCAAAGGCACAAGGAGCTTCACAAGCGATGCTTTATGGGACTGGAATGACACAGGAGGACATGAACAAGGCACAGGTCGGAATCGCCAGCATCTGGTGGGAAGGAAACACCTGCAACATGCATCTGAATGACCTCGCTGAGCAATCCAAGAAAGGCGTTGAAGACGTTGGGTTGCTCGGAATGAGATTCAATACCATCGGGGTGAGTGACGGCATATCCATGGGTACTGAAGGCATGAGCTATTCGCTTCAGTCCCGTGACCTGATTGCTGACTCGATTGAGACCGTGGTCGCAGGACAATGGTACGATGGACTGATCACGATTCCCGGGTGTGACAAGAATATGCCCGGATGCCTGATGGCTATGGGCCGTCTGAACAGGCCGTCACTGATGATTTATGGAGGCACCATACGGGCCGGAAAGACCGGTTCACAGAAAGTCGATATCGTTTCTGCATTTCAAAGTTACGGAGAGTACATTGCAGGAAGGATCGATGAGAGTGAACGCATGGAAATCGTCCGCAACGCATGTCCTGGTGCCGGTGCGTGTGGCGGCATGTATACTGCGAATACGATGGCCAGCGCCATTGAGGCGATGGGGATGTCACTGCCTTACAGTGCCTCGACTCCGGCGAATGACGATGGCAAGATCGACGAATGCATCCGAGCGGGGCAGGCCGTTCGGAATCTGATGGAACTGGACCTGCTTCCGAAAGCCATCATGACTCGGCAGGCGTTTGAGAACGCGATGGTGATAGTCAGTTCCCTCGGCGGTTCCACGAATGCCGTGCTGCACTTGATTGCGATGGCGAAGTCGGTCGATATCGAACTGACGATCGATGACTTCCAGGCCGTCAGCGACCGAGTGCCGTTTGTTGCTGATCTCAAGCCAAGCGGCCAATACGTGATGGAGGACCTGCACAACGCAGGAGGCATACCAGCGGTCATGAAGTTCCTTCTCGCAGAAGGGCTGTTGGATGGGAATTGCATGACCGTGACCGGTCGGACTATCGCTGAGAATCTGGAAGATCTGCCGGCGTTGGACAAAGGGCAAAAGATCATTCAACCGATGAGTAACCCGATCAAGCCAACCGGACACATACAGATATTGAAAGGAAATCTTGCCCCGGGAGGTTCTGTTGCGAAGATCACCGGCAAGGAAGGAGAGGTGTTTTCAGGAACCGCCAGGGTTTTTGATGGCGAGGAGTCGATGTTGAACGCCCTGGAGCGAGGCGAGATCAGCAAGGGTGATGTCATCGTCATTCGATATGAAGGGCCCACGGGTGGTCCTGGAATGCCTGAAATGCTGACACCGACCTCGGCTGTCATGGGTGCAGGACTGGGTTCCGATGTTGCGTTGATCACGGATGGCCGATTTTCCGGCGGATCACATGGTTTCATAGTTGGCCATATCGTTCCGGAAGCCCAAAATGGCGGACCCATCGCATTGGTGGAAGACGGTGACAGAATCACGATAGACGCAGAATCGAACACAATCGACGTTCATCTGAGTGAACAGGAACTTGCGAGCCGCAAGTCGAAATGGACAATGCCGGACTACAAGGCGAAAAGGGGCACGCTGTACCGTTACATAAAGACCGTGAAAACGGCCAGTGAGGGATGTGTTACTGACGAGTAGCGACGACGGGATTCGTCGGTGTCAGGCTGTCCGGTTCCGATCGCTGAGCAGTTTTTCGATTTCGAACTGGAGGTGATCGAGGATTACATCATAGCGAAATGCCCCGACTTTTTCCTCACCTCTTTTGAGATTGACGTAGTTCGGCCCGCACCAAAGACCAAGATCAGCGTCATCGGTTTCGCCAGGCCCGTTGACGCGGCATCCCATTACCGCGATGGTGATGGCTTCGTCCTTCAGGTCTTCGGTGATTTCCTTGACTTGCCGCGCCAGATCAATGAAGGCTTCATTTTCAACTCGGGAGCAACTCGGACAGGAAATGATATTCAGCGCATCCGGATTGAATTTGACAACCGTGCGGACTCTTCCCGCAAGGAAGTCGTCGATGATTTCCTGACCCGCCAATATCTCCTTATACTTTTCGGCTTCCGGCAAAGTCAGTGAGACTCGGACTGTGTCTCCGATACCGGCGGCAAAAAGCTGTTCAAAGGCAATTCTGGTCTTGATGATCCCATCGGGCGGCATTCCGGCTTCTGTGACACCCAAATGGATCGGAATTTCGGGACGCTGTGAGGCGAATGACTTATTCGCCTCGATGACCCGGTCGGGATGGGAACTCTTCAGCGAGACGCAAAACCGGTCGAATCCGATTCGGTCCAGGATTTCACAATGGGCCAGTGCGCTCGAAACCATTGGTGAGACAGCGTCGTCGGGACTGAATTTTTCCTTCATTTCCGGATCTACAGAACCGGAATTCACACCGACGCGAATTGCACAATCATTCTCTGCAGCAACATCCACAAGAAAGCGAACCTTGTCCTCAATCGGTTTGTTTTTTTCGTGATGGTACAGGTGTCCGGGATTGTATCGGACCTTGTCTACAAACCTGGCGACTGATGCGGCCAGCCGATAATTTTCCTGAAGATCGACACTGAGGTTTGCGTCGCAGTTGTCGCGAATCGCCTCCAGAGCCTGGGCATCCTTCTTGTTGTCAACAGCAACCCTGACGATGCCGGCCCCGGCCTCACTCAGTTCCGTGGCCTGTTTTGCGGTCGCTTCGGCATCACGGGTGTGGGTCGTGCACATGCTTTGCACGACCAAGGGGTTGCCACCGCCGATTACTGTCGAACCGATCGGCACAGTTCGGGTAGAATTTCGTTCAATTGGCATAATTTCCAATCAATTTGCTACAGGTTGGTTGAACCAATTATATTGAAATAATCCCCCTGGGATGGCCAGAAGGGAACGAGTGCCGGCGACTTGGAACCGAACCGATGCAGGAGAATCAGACACTGAATGTGCGCACTGAACGATGCATGACTGCGCTGCCATTCTGAATTCCGTTCAGGACATGATGCCCAAGAGCCGGGCGTCGATATCGCGTGACACGGGACTTGATCAGAATTTGGTTGACGATGCGATTCAGTTCATGATCAACATCGGGGTTCCACTGGAAGCAGATCATGAGGACATGATCAGACTTGGTCGCATGATTATCCCATTGGACATTGGATATATCAGAGAAAAAAATTACGACAATCTTGCCATCAGGCCATCGCACATCAATCTGCTGGATTCAGTTGACTCCACGAACGAATATTTGCTGGAATTGTCAGAAACGCGCTCCATCCATGCACAGGTCTGCATTGCCGAACATATGTCTCATGGTCGGGGCAGCCGCAGCAGGAAGTGGGTGGCAGGTGCATTCGAGAACATCATGCTGTCGGTCGGGTGGAGCATTCCAGGTGATATCCGAATCGTTACCGGATTGAGTCTGGCGGTCGCCGTGATGACTGTTCACTGTCTCACCCGTCTGACAGCACAGGAATTTCAGGTCAAATGGCCAAACGATGTTCTTTTGGGGAATCGGAAGATTGCGGGCATATTGGTCGAGATTAGAAATTCTGTTGCTGTTGTCGGCGTCGGGGTCAACTGCAGATTGACTGCCTCTGAAGCCGAGTTGATTGATCAGCCAGCGGCCGATCTTGCGGAGGTTTGTGATATCACATCGAGGAGAAGTGAACTCGCCGCAGAATTGATCCTCGAACTGGGTCAGGGTCTTGATCTTTTCTTTCGTGAGGGGCTGGCGCCGTTCAAAGACGAGTGGATGCACCTTCATGCCAATCAGGGAAGGATTATGCGAGCACAGGGGGACGTGGCGGTGACCGGCGTCGCAGTGGGAATCGATGATTCGGGGGCTCTCCTTGTGAAGCCGAACGACAGCATGGCAGTTCCGATTTATGCGGGTGACGTCAGGCCTGTGGACTGATCGGGCACGTTCAACTCATGACGAGACCCGCATCAGGCTGCGGAGCCTGCGGTCTGATCTGAAAGTTGCCTCAGGCAATCATCTGACATGCATGCAATCGGTGTGAAATCCCGATGGGCAATCCAGGCCGGCCGCTTGAATTGCCGGATGTGGTTGTCAACATGACACAATGACAGATAGACAACCGTGCGCGGCCACGGTGACAGATTGGGCGGCGAGCAGTGAACCAAAGTGCTGTAAAACATCAGGACACTGCCGGCCTTGCCGTGTGCGGAGACAATGCCGCCATCGTCCACCAAGCGGGTAATTGTTTCTCTATCCAGCGTCCACAAGGGGTAGCTTGTCGTCTGCAGGTCGTGCCCCGCCTCGAACACACCTTCCCTGTGAGATCCGGGGATCATCCACAGCGGCCCGTTGAATTCAACCGCATCGTCGACATAAAGCGCGATGTTCATTGCGCGTGCCTCCGGCATGAGGTCATCGCGCGACCATGTTCCAAAATCCTGATGCCACTGCCACACGTCGCCAGTAAACGCCGCTTTTGCATTGACCTTGTACTGGTGCATGTAAACATCGCCGGAAAGAATCTGCTGAACCGGTCGAATCAGGCGAGGGTGGCGGCCGAGACGTCGAAAGGCCTCGTTGTATTCGTGTGCGGCGAATGCGGTTCGCGCTGTCTTTCCGTCACTCTCGCGGAATACCTCTTCACGCTCAAGCGCATAGACAGTCTGGGCTGCATCCCGCAAGACCTTGACTTCCGTATCGTCAAACAGGTCTGGCAGGAACAGATACCCGTCAGAGTGAAACTGTTGTAGCTGTGAGTCCGTTAATTTCATGGCGCATCCGGCATTTTGCCTTCTGGCACAGGGATAGTTAATTCTGAACCAAATTGAGTGACTGTGCAAGAACAATCTTCATCAGGATTCTCAAGAGTCGTCGTTCAAGTCAGTTTCAAATCCGTGGTTTGCGGCAACAACCCTGAAATCTCTTTAGACAAGTCAAAAACAAGAAAAGCCCTGCCGGTATA
>JAPPIB010000044.1:0-40908 GCA_028820695.1 Acidiferrobacterales bacterium
TTATACCGGCAGGGCTTTTCTTGTTTTTGACTTGTCTAAAGAGATTTCAGGGTGTAACCTGAAAACTCACAATTTGCCGAAGCAGGATACCATTTATGAGTTTGCTGAGTTTCACGAAAATGTACATACTGGTTTCAGAGCATACAAAATCACATCAATTGTCATAATTCAACAGGAAAAATTCATGGAAAACGTCATCAGAACATCCAGATTGGTACTGATCGCAGTAGGCTTGCTGATCGTCTCGGTTCAGACATTTGCTGCAGAACCACCGGTATTTACCGGCCGGGGAGAGTTTGCGATCAACGGGTATGATGCAGTTGCCTATCACACCGAGCGCAAGCCGGTCAAGGGGGACAGTCAATTCACCGCGCAGTGGAACGGAGCCAAGTGGCGTTTCGCCAGCGAGGAGAATCGCAGCCTGTTCGAATCAGACCCGGAACGATGGGCTCCGCAGTATGGGGGATATTGCGCGTGGGCTGTCTCCAACAACTACACGGCGAAAACCGACCCTGACGCCTGGTCGGTCGTGGATGATCGGCTCTATCTGAACTACAATCGGCGCATCCGCAAGAAGTGGAGCAAGGATATCCCGGGAAACATAAAACGCGGCGATGCGAATTGGCCGGCGGTTTTGAAGAAATGATTGGTTCGGGTCCGACGGACACACTTGAAAATATGCTGTGATACTTTGCCTTGAAAAACAGTTTTCATTGTGCAGGCGATTGACGCCAGTCATGACGGTTTGACTCAAACATCTCGAGGCTAGTATTCTTTCATATATCAGTCAACATTCGCCACCAAAGTTCATCCACTTCACCAGAATTGTGACTACACGACAAATACTCTAATGTCGGTTTTGGAAAAATCTTCTCCTTTAAACAACAAACGCTGATCAAGTGACCTTGCCAGCGCATAAGTGAAACAATCGCCAAAATTCAACTGAGCAGGATGTCTGCCTTTCCCGAATTCCAGGAATGCTCTGCGCGCGATTACCGCCTGATTGTAATCAACTGAACGCATTCGAATTTCTGCCTTGTCTATGAATACGTCCAATTCCCTGAGCGCACTCGCACCATAACGCGAAACGAGAACTTGCGATGCCTCTGCAAACGATACAGTAGACATATTCTTATAGGCAACAGAGCCTATCGCTTCAACGAATCTCTCTCGTTCTGGTTCCGTCTGCAGTATGGCGACGATTGCTGACGTGTCAATAACCATCAACTTGGCAAGCCATCTTCGTTGTAGCCCATAATTTCATCGTCACTTCTATCGTCAATGACCGGCAAGGCCGCACAACGCAACGCAATTTCATTAAGCTCATCAACCAAACTCTTGCCGGACCGATCTCGTTGAATTCGCTCCAAACGTTCTTTCAACGCCACTGTGACAGCGGTTGTCTTTGTCTCGCCAGTCAGTTCGGCCACCGTTATGGCCAACTGTTCTGTCCTTGGATTTCGAATATTTAATGCCATTATTTCAATACGTGTAGATAATGTGCTACATTGTATACAACTTTACAGTTCTTCCAATTCTAAAAAAAAGATGAAGCCTATTCAATCAGACAAGCGAAAGGTTGTAAATATTGACGTCGGGGAGTTCAAACCGCTCGTGGACGACAACGGGCGGGTGGACGGCGAGGTCCTGCAGGCCAATGGAAACTATGACTTGGGTTGCGGTTTTCACGTCTATCGTATGCCGCCGGGACATACCACGACACGGCATATACACAACGGAGACGAAGACTTTCTGATCCTGGAAGGTGAAATTGTCGACCATGATGGATTTCGATATCGCAAAGGTGATCTGGTGTGGCTGGAGGCCGGTACCGAACACAACTCGTACACCGAGCATGGCGCGCTGATCGCAGTCTTTTTCCGCAACTGAGCCGCGTTCGGCTCAGATGACCCGGCGCTTCGGGATGATCAGATTGCGACCGGCTTATCGAAACTTGTCGTATATATAGCGGGCAGTCATCAGGTCAAGGTGCCCTCCGCCGCCATTTTTGAACAATGTGACGTCCTGTGTTGAATTCCGTCCGCGGACAGACCCGCAGCACAGCTCATACAGATCGCCCCGCACATCTGACTCGGCAATCACACCGGCTTCGATTGGAATTGTGATCTCGCCGATCTCGCCGATCGTGGTTTTTCTTGAGTCAACGAATATTCTTGACCTTTGGATGGCATCGTCATCCGCTTCCCGCATATCAAGTCGATAAGCGCCGATGAGGTCAAGATGTGATCCGGGCGACAGCCAATTTCCGCGGATGATCGGATCGACGGTCATGGTGGCTGAGCTGATCAGTTCGGCGTTTCGCACAGTTGATTCGATATCTTGACTCGCTTCGATTTCAACGCGGTCGATACTCATTGAATCTGCGAGCGTCTGTGCGCGAGAAAACGTACGGTTCCAGATGGTTACAGTATCAATTGTCGTATGAACCGCGCAATGGGCGCGGATGAGATGAGGCGCCATGGCTCCCGCTCCGATCATCGCCATTGACTTGGGATTTGAGTTGGCCAGCAGCTTAGATCCCAAAGCAGAATCAGCAGCGGTCTTATAGTAAGTCATTGCGGTTCCGTCGATGACTGCTGCAGGCACTCCGTCCTTGCCGTCGTACAAAGCGTAGATTGCGTGGATGGCAGGCAGATCAGAAAACTTCGAATTGTTCGGGAATACGCTGGCGGCCTTCAGTCCGAGCACGCTGCCGTGACTCCAAGCGGCACGGATCAGCAGATGATTGTCCGCAGCCGGCTCTTCCTGCGGACTTGACAGGAGCATGTCTTTGAGGTCTGCCGGTGTTTCCCGGTGAAAGGTTTCAAGCGCATTGACAAGACTTGGGTAACAGGCACATGCCTGATGGACCTGGTCGGCTGAAACAAATTGCATGGGAAATGGATCGCGAGCGAAATTTCAGGTTTGGATCAGGTTCTGTGGCTCGTCCAATCCGTATCCGAGTAAAGAATTTTGCGATAGTTCTCATTGGACTTCCTGTGGAACTCCACTGCGACCGGATCGAAGTCTCTGGAGGGTTCCGGTTCGTGAACAAAATTCCCGTGGAGATCTTCACCGCAGATCATCGTCGCACTGTCCCAATCCGACTTGAGTTGCTTTGAAACAGTGGAAACATATCGGATTGCGATGCCGAGTCGCCGGTCGTCGCTGCGGTTCGGGTGTGATGCATGCGCAATTCGATAGGTAAAGAACACCGCTTCCCCGGTCCCAACTTCGATATTGACTGCCTTGCTCTCGTCGATCCCTTCGCAGATCGTCTGACCTCGGGTCAGCATGTTGTCGTTGTGGTATGTATCTTCATGCGCAAGCGCGTCTTCAAGATGGCTGCCAGGAATCATGCGCATGCATCCACTTTCCACTGTAGCGGGAGAGAGTGCGATCCATGCAGTCAGAAGTTGGTCCCCATCAATTCCCCAATATTGGCTGTCCTGATGCCACGAGACAAATTGATCTGAATTCGCTTCCTTCAACCAAAGATCAGTGCCCCAGCACATCAGATTCGGACCCAATAGGGCTTGCACATTTTGAACGATTGCCGGCGAGCGGATCAGGTCGGCAATCCATTTGTACAGAAGATGACACTTCAGTCGGTAACCGCCTTTCAACTCCCCGATGACCGTTTCAACTGCCTGCAGGCGATTTCGGTAGTCGACAGCTTCCTTTTCACTCATCACGCGGACCGCCGGTGTGAATCCGTCATTTCGAAACTGTCTGATGGCGCTGCTTGAGAGTGGTTCTGGCATTGTGGGCTCAGCTGACTGTTGTTTATCCTGATGAATCCTGACAATGTGTCTGCGAACTGCTATAGTCCGACAAACTCAATGATACTTCAAACCAGTTGTGGTTACAGAGCCGAGGATGGCAGCGATGCGGCGGGACCGGATTCAGGACAGTCATAAGGTTCGAGCTGCGAAACGACATACGAATGGTATGGACCGTCGACCGTATCGTGCACATGTCTGATAAACGAACCTGGAAATCAGAATAAAATAACCAACGTCCGACAAAATGAATCAATCGTGCGGGTAGTCTGATGGCGACATTTTTTTCTGAAGCAGAATTCCAAGAGCGCAGAGACAGGACTGCAGAACGTCTCAGACTGGATGAGCTTGACAGCATACTGATCTTTCGTCAGGAAAGCATGTACTACCTGACCGGGTATGATACGTTTGGCTATTGTTTCTTTCAGTGTCTATATCTGGATGTCAGCGGAAGATATGCACTGCTTACCCGATTGCCGGACCTGCGACAGGCACAGATCACGTCAACCATCAGTGACATACGAGTGTGGGTTGATCAGGCCGGACACAATCCCGTCGATGATCTGATTGCGATGCTCGACGATTTCAGTTGTCGCGGCAAACGACTGGGTATCGAGCTTCACGCATATGGTCTGACTGCCCAGTTATGGGGCCGGATCGAACCCGCACTGTCCGACTACTGTAGTCTTGTGGATGCGTCTGATCTGGTGAGTGCGCTGAGAGTCATCAAATCTCCCGCCGAGATCAGTTATGTTGAGCGGGCCGCCGCGCTTGCCGATGATGCCCTTGATGCGGCAATCCAGACGACGCACCCGGGGGCGTTCGAAGGAGACATACTGGCAGCGATGCATGCTGCAATCTACCGTGGAGGGGGCGATGATCCGGCGAATGAGTTTATAATCGGTTCGGGTGAAAATGCGTTGCTATGCCGCTACCACACCGGGCGGCGGACACTTTCCGATGACGATCAATTGACATTGGAATTCGCCGGGGTGTACAGACACTACCATGCCTGTCTCATGCGTACGATTCTGGTCGGAAAACCCGATCCGCGACAAAAGAAGATGTCGGCGGCATGTGAACATGCCATCTCCGCCTGCAAGGATGTGCTTGTACCCGGTGCGTCAGTCGGTGAGGTTTTTGATACACACGCTCGAATCATGGATGATCACGGATTCAGGAATATGCGCATGAATGCCTGCGGCTACAGTCTAGGCACGACATATGCACCGACCTGGATGGATTGGCCAATGTTCTATACCGGCAATCCGGTAACTGTGGAACCAAATATGGTTTATTTCTTGCACATGATTCTGTTTGACTCCGACAATAATCTGGCGATGACACTGGGTGAGACTGTGCATGTGACGCAAGAAGGTCCGCGCACTTTGAGCCGACATGGTACGGAGCTTATCTGTTGCTGACTGTCGGGACATGAAGGGCGGATTCGGCTGAGAATTGATTTTTGACAGAGATTTGAATGAGTTGAGGCAAATAAAATTGGTGGAAGTTAGACGACTTGGAGGAAGGGCGGCGCGCAAGGCCTTGAGAGCCGCACCGCTGGCCGAAGAGGACAAGGCGGTCAAGCCTGGCATGCACGGTGGCCGATTTGCGCCGCTGACCGATCTGCAGATAAAGCGGGTCAACGAATCGGTAATGGATGCGCTCGAAAACATCGGACTGTCCCAGGCGATTCCTTCCTGTATTGAACTGTTGACCAAGGCGGGTTGCACATATACAAATGAGGGACGTCTCACATTTCCGCGTTCGTTGGTAGAGGACACGATTGCGGATGCTGCCCGAAACTTTGTGCTGCATGGACAGGACGCCAAGCATGATATGGAGCTGACATCCACGCGGGTGTATTTTGGTACCGCCGGTGCAGCGGTTCACGTGGTTGATGTCGATACACGTGAATATCGAGAATCCCATCTGCTCGATCTATACAACATTGCCAGGATCGTCGATAACATGGAGCATATCCATTTCTTTCAGCGACCGCTGGTTTGTCGGGACCTGGAGAACCCGCTGGAGATGGATTTCAACACATGCTATGCCAGCATTTCAGGGACGTCCAAGCATGTCGGCACCAGTTGGGTGCTCCCCGAACATTTTGACAAGACCATGCAGATGTTGCACATCGTCGCCGGCAGCGAGGGCAAGTGGCGAAAACGGCCGTTTGTGAGTTCCTCATCATGTTTTGTTGTGCCCCCGATGCGTTTTGCTGAAGATGCGTGTGAAGTCCTGGAAAGAACCGTCCGGGCAGGCATGCCGATTCTTCTATTGGCAGCCGGCCAGGCGGGTGCGACCAGTCCAGCCTCTCTCGCTGGAGCGGTTGTGCAGGAAGTTGCGGAGACGCTCGCAGGTCTCGTATATGTCAACCAGATCAGCAAAGGTCATCCAGCGATGATCGGTATTTGGCCGTTTGTCTCCGACCTGCGTACCGGAGCCATGAGCGGAGGTAGCGGGGAACAGGCAGTCCTGATGGCTGCGTGCGGTCAGATGGGGAGATATTATGACTTGCCGACGGGAATCGCTGCAGGAATGGCAGATTCCAAAGTGCCGGATGCACAGTCAGGGTTTGAGAAAGGCTATACAACATCACTCGCCGGACACAGCGGCGCCAATATGGTGTATGAGTCTGCCGGCATGCAGGCGAGCCTGCTGGGTCTCAGTTACGAGGGATTTGTAATTGACAATGACATGCTCGGTGCGGTCAATCGCTCAGTGCGCGGAATTGAGGTGGATGAGGACTCCCTGTCGATAGAAGTGATGCGCGATGTCTGTATCGGCGGACCTAATCATTACCTTGGCCACGATCAGACCATGAACCTGATGCAGAAAGATTATGTCTATCCTGAGGTTGGTGACCGCACGAGTCCAAAGGAATGGGCGGAGCAGGGTTCAACAACTGTGATCGAGAAGTCACAGATGATCGTCCAGCAGATCCTGTCCAGCCACTATCCCCGACATATCAACGACGCGACAGACGAGGCTCTGCGAGCGCAGTTTCCTGTTTGTTTGCCTCGCGATGCGATGCGTCCAAGCTGACGATCTGATATCTTCCATCGGGTAAGAATATACATTTGATAATAAGGAGTAATAATGAATCAAGAAGTTGTCATTACTTGTGCGGTAACGGGTGCTGGTGAGACCCAGCACAAACACCCGGATCTTCCGATCACGCCCAAGCAGATCGCGGACGCCTGCGTTGAGGCAGCGAATGCAGGTGCAGCTGTCACACACATTCATGTGCGCGATCCGGAAACCGGGGCCGGCGCTCGCGACCGAAATTTATTTTCCGAAGTAGTTGACCGTGTAAGGAGTTCCGGTGTCGACGTAGTGGTCAATCTAACGACCGGTATGGGAGGCGATTATGTCGTCGGTGATGAGACGCCGACGGAGCCTGGACCGGGAACTGATTTTGTGATGCCTGAAGAGCGGGTGGCACACGTTGATGACCTGCTCCCCGAAATCTGTTCGCTGGATTGCGGGACCATGAATTTCGGTGAGGGGAATATGTTGATGATCAACACACCGAATCATTTGCGACGAGCTGCCGAGCATATCAAGAAGCTTGGTGTGAAACCCGAGCTCGAGGTTTTTGACACTGGACATGTCTGGATGGCCAATCAGATGGTGCAGGAAGGACTGATCGATCAGCCACCTCTATATCAGATCTGTCTTGGTATTCCCTATGGCGCACCGGCCACGACAGCTGCGATGAAGAACATGCGTGACATGCTGCCTGAAGGCTCGAACTGGACCGCTTTCGGGATCAGCCGTCATCAGATGCCGATGGTCGCGCAGGCGGTCCTGCTCGGCGGCCACGTCCGGGTTGGACTGGAAGACAATCTTTATCTGGAGCGCGGAAAGTTTGCGAGTAACGGCCAGCTGGTGGAAAAGGCGGTAAAGATAGTCGAGATGTTGGGTGCGAAAGTGGTCGGTCCGGACGCGGCAAGAGAGAAGTTCCGGTTGGCGAAGCACGCATAGCCACCTCAACAGTCCACGAATCCAACCGAAACAGATAGAGAGGTTCTCTCAAGAAGGTCACAGGTATCGTCACAGTCAGATGTTCAATGTACACATCCGCCAATCCGAGCAGACGATTCAGGTCGAGGTAGGATCCACCATCCTCGAAACTGCACTGGCTGCGGGTATCGAATATCCTCATGGCTGTCGTGCCGGCAACTGCGGCGGATGCAAGTCCCGGATACATTCCGGCGAAGTGGAGTTGTCTCCGTATTCCGAATTCGCGTTGTCGCAGGAAGAGTACGATAGCGGACTTATTTTGGCCTGCAGGGCGGTTCCATGGTCTGACTGTGAGGTTTCCTGGCATGATCAGGATGATCACGCAGCCCACGCGGTACGTCGGCTTGCCTGTGAGGTTTCCGGGCTTGAAAGGCTTACCTCCGATATCGCAAGTGTCAAAGTCAGACTCGCGCTCGGTGAGAGTTTCAGTCACTCATCCGGTCAGTTTGTATACGTTACGTTCGAGGGATATCCGCGTCGGGAGTACTCGATCGCTTCTTTCGAGTCCGATGAAATGGAATTCTATATTCGCAGAATTGAAGGCGGGGCGGTCAGCTCGTTCGTCTGGGATTATTTGCAGGTGGGAGAGACCGTTCAGATTGAAGGCCCCTACGGAAACATGTACTATCGAATTGATCATGCCGGGCCGGTATTGGCGATCGCCGGTGGTTCTGGGCTCTCAGCGATCCAATCTGTCGCGTGCGACGCTGTCACCGCAAACCCCTCAAGAGCAGTGTATCTCTATCATGGCGTTCGTGACGAGTCGGATATTTTCCGGGCGGAGCTGTTTTTCGAATTGGCCAGGGAGTATGAGAGTTTCAGTTATATCCCGGTATTGTCCAATCCATCGGCACCGAGCCAGGTGAGGACGGGCTTGCTGTCGGAAGTACTGGCGCAGGATTTCAGATCAGACGAAGAATTTATGGCATATATGGCCGGTCCGCCGCCCATGGTAAGGACATGTACCGAGGCATTATGCAATATCGGGGTGATGAGATCGAACATCCACGCCGATCCCTTTCTCACTGCGGCTGACCGGGCATGGTGAATACGAACGACTCAGGTAAGGTGCTGGAAGGGCGTGTTGCACTGGTAACCGGAGCAGCGCGGGGGATCGGCAAGGCAATCGCGACGGAATTTGTTCGCAACGGAGTCCGGGTGGTTGTTGCCGACAGCGGTGTGAACATTGATGGCACTCAGCCCGACGGTTCTGTTCTTGAGGGAAGCTTGAATTCGCTGGGAGAACATGCTGAGGGTTGCAGTCTGGACGTGGCAGATCCGGAGTCGGGGCATGAAGCCGTAAGAATGGCGCTCGAACGCTGGGGCCGGTTGGATATTGTTGTGAATAATGCCGCTATCTTGCGTGACCATTTCATATTCAAGGCCAGAGCGGAAGATTTCAGCGAGGTTATACGCGTAAATCTTGCTGGTGCCTATCATGTTCTGGCGGCGGCGACACCGGTGCTGAAGGAACAGGCTAAATCCGCGGGTCCAGGCAATACCTACCGTTGGGGAAGAATCGTCAATATCGTATCGACCGCTGGATTTTATGGGAATTACGGACAATCGTCCTATGCGAGTGCGAAAAGCGGTCTGATGGGACTGACGCGGGCTGTCGCTCTCGATATGATGCGTTCGGGGGTCACTGTCAATGCCGTGGCGCCGTTTGCGAGGACTCGAGTGACCGACACAATCGTTCCGGCGAACGAAGAACAGGAACTCTACAAAAGCAGGGCGATGAAAATCAGCCCTGATTATGTCGCCAAGGTGGTTGCTGCCCTGTGCTGCGATTCGGCAAGTCATATCAGTGGCCAACTGATCGGCGTCCGCGGTCGCGAGGTGTTGCTGTTCTCGCAACCCAGACCGATTTCAAGTATCGAGATCAATGCAGATGCATGGAACGCTGAAAGCGTTGCTGCGACAATGAACAGCGAGTTTGGGGAGTTGTTGGCATCGCTCAGTTCAGACTTGGAAATTTTCAATTACGAACCACCCACTTGAACCGGGAGCAGGAAATATGACCATCCAGCCAGGCACGCAGGTCAATACAGTCGAGGAGTTACGTGAGGCTCCTGAAGAATTCCGGGTTGCAGTGGAGAAGATTGTAATCAGTCATGCGGTCAATGAACTGTATGGCGCTCGGGTTTTCGATGAACCGGCTGTCGCACTTGCGCCGTCTCCATATGCCAAGTGGCTCACCTGCAGGATTGCCATGGAGGAGTATGGCCACCACGTTCGATTCAGTGAGCTTGGCGAGCAATTGGGCATCGAAAAGCCGCAGATGACACCGGAACACAAAAAGCCGTTATCAATCTTTGAATTTGATATGGATACGTGGACCGAGTTTTGTGTGATCAAGATTTTGGCCGATACAGCGGAAGTCATCCAGGTCGAGGATCTGATTCATTGTTCATTTGTCCCGCTTCGGAAGCTTGCGCGGATGACAATGCCGGAAGAGAAATTTCATGTTCAGTTCGGTATGGATTTCACCGCGGAAATTCTGCAGGAACAAAAGCGCAGGGCGGAAGTTCAGGATGTCGTAAACCGATACTATCCGATGATGCACAAGTTCTTTGGACGACCGCAATCGGAAAACAATCGAATCTACCGCAAGTGGGGGATCAAGCAGCGAACCAATGAGGATATGGCCAAAGCCTATCTCGATGTCATGCAAGAGAAGATTGTCGGACATTTCGGCCTTGAGCTTCCGACAGCAACCGAATAACCGAGCGTCTTCCTGAATGACTGCCAACGTACCGGACACTCCTGAACTCAGGGATTTCTATACACGCCTTCCGGCGCATAGCCTTGCGCCCCTGTGGACCGTATTGAGCTCACTGATCACACCGACACCGCAGAGTCGATGTGTACCCGCAGTTTGGCACTACGATCAGGTCCGGCCCCTGATCATGGAATCCGGGGAACTGATCACAGCCATGCAGGCAGAAAGAAGAGTACTGATCCTAGAAAATCCGGGGCTGTCGGGCGAATCAAGAATAACCGAAACACTGTATGCCGGTTTGCAGTTGATACTTCCTGGAGAAATCGCGCCAGCACACCGACACACACAATCTGCACTGCGCTTCATTGTTGAGGGAGGAGGTGCTTTTACCGCTGTCGACGGTGAGAAAACCATTATGGAAGAAGGAGACTTCGTCATTACACCTTCGTGGGCATGGCATGATCATGGCAACGACAGTGACGAGCCAATGGTTTGGCTTGATGGATTGGACATACCGCTGGTCAAGTCTCTTGATGCGTCATTTTTCGAGAAATACCCGGACGATGTATTCCCTCAGTCGAGACCGGAAGGGGATGCGCTGGCAAGATATGGGTCGGGGCTTCTGCCTGAGGGTTATGAAGAGGTCTCGAAAACATCGCCGGTATTCAATTACCCCTATGCAAGAACTCGCGCGGCACTTGACCGGATGCGAGTCTCCGAACAATGGGATTCATGCCATGGACTCAAGTCCCGCTATGTCAATCCAGTCACCGGAGACCATGCGATGCCAACCATGGCAACCAACATGCAATTGCTGCCGAAGGAATTCGAAACCGCGGGTTATCGATCGACTGACGCGACGGTGTTTTCTGTAGTCGAGGGCGCGGGATATTCGAACGTGGGTGAGACAAGGATTGAATGGTCGAGACGGGATACATTCGTCGTTCCGAGCTGGGTCGAGGTGCAGCACTTTGCGGCTGAAGATTCATATCTGTTCAGTTTCTCAGACCGACCTGTTCAAGAAAAACTCGGGCTATGGCGGGAATTGCGCGGTGACTGAACGTAAAGCGAATTCGCTCGCACTGGGCGCTGGTGAGCGAATCAGGCAGATGCCAGTCTTGTTCGAATCGGTTGATTGGTTCAGCAATGTTGGGACGGAAGCATCCGACAATATCAAACAGCTTGTAAATTGCCATCTTGACGGACTTGGATGCTTCGCAGAGTCGATACGGATTGTCGGTGATGTTCATACCCTGGAAGATTGCATACGAAATGAATTCGATTCAGACTGGATGGACGCTGAGACTGACGCGCATGACGAATTGGTGGGAAAGACCAAAGAGTCGCAAACGTCAACATCCCTGGACAGGGTGCTGACTCATATCGTGACACAGCAATCTTCTGCGATATTGGAATATGCACAAAATCGATTGCCTGGCTGTGACCGGTTTCTTTCCCGGGTGGCGGCTGGTTGCGCAACTGAAACCTGTTATCGCTATGCGATGGAGACAGCTGTTGATCCACGCGGACCGCGGACATTTGCTCGTAAGTTTGAATTATTCCGAATGGGACGATGGCCGCTGTGCCTGTCTAACGGGCAATATATATTGTTTTGATAACAATAATATAAGTAGTTTTAATAAAGCATTTTATTACTAATATTCTGCGCCGAGAAACAAGCGCTGATTTCAGTTTTCCAACCTCAGAATGAATATTGTTGCCCAGTTATTGTGCTCTGACCGGCTTGCCGAAGTTGGCACGCAGATTGCGCTTAAGTGGAAACTGGGTTCATGGACTTATACGGAGCTTGCAGGCCGTGTCCACCTCAATAGTGTCGAGCTACGCCAGTCGGGAATCGGTTCCGGCGAACGCGTTGTTTTCAGATGTCTTGACACTGCGCAATTCGTCGCCATGTATCTGGCCGTCATCAATATCGGAGCCGTTGCTGTTGCCGTATCCACGCGCCTTGACAATGTCGAACTTCGTAATGTGATTGATGATTCCCAAGCGGTTGCTTTTGTTCACGATCCAGGCGATACAGATGAGCTTTGCCATCTGCCCCAAGTGGTGTCTGGAGAATTGAGGTTGATTGAACTGACCGATTGGGCTTTGGATACCAATAAAGAATTTCCGCTGGCTGCGATGCCGAAAGACGCAGGTGATGAGTGCTTGTGGGTGTACTCGTCCGGCTCTACAAGTCGTCCCAAGGGTATAGTACATACCCATCGAAAAATTTCCGACTGCTGCCATTTTCATACAGACACGCTGAAAGCGGGCCCTGGCGACGTTGTTTTCTGCACATCAAAACTGTCGTTTGCGTATGCGCTTGCCAATGGTTTGCTAGCGCCCTTGATGATCGGGGCGACTGTTTACCTGCATCCGCAGTGGCTAACGATATCCGAGGTCCATGAAATCATCGTGACTGAGTCTCCGAAAGCAGTCTTTTCGGTTCCGACAATCTATCGGAGGCTGCTGGGTAAGTTGACAGCGGACGAGCTTGGCAGCTTGTCTGACGTTGAGCATTTCGTTTCGGCCGGAGAGCACCTGCCTTCACAAGTTCAAGACGCTTGGTGTCGTACCGTTGGCAGCCGCATCATTAATGTGTATGGCTGCTCGGAGACATTGTTTCTTGCACTGGCAGGGCATTGTGACCACACCTCGCCTGAATCGGTCGGCAAACCGTTGCCCGGTGTCAAACCCGAGCTCGTCCGCACTGACGGCGATTCGGCAGGTGTCCCCAAGCAGGCTGTGCTTCGAATAACGCATCCTTTCATGTTCAAGTGCTACGCCAATAGAGAGCAGGAAACAGCAGACCGACTCTTGGGTAACCAGTTCGTCACCGGCGACCTTTATCATTGCGATTCTGCAGGCGACTGGCATCATCAAGGTCGGGAGGACGATCTGATCAAGGTATCGGGACAGTGGGTACATCTGCGTGATGTTGAAAAAGTTGGACAGCAGTCCGACGTTGCTTCAGATGTGACAGTTTTGAGTGCGGCGGATGATACAGGGACTGAAAGGCCCGCATTGTTTTTCATTCCTTCGGACAATACCGCTGCTTCCGCAGCGTGTGATCGAATGAGGGAACATATGAACCGAAAACTGTCAAAGTTCAAACAACCCCGTTGGATTCGTGCGGTTGAGGAATTTCCCAGGACTGTCAATGGCAAGATCAGTCGGGGCAGATTACGATTGTTAGTAGAGGGTACCGAACGTGATTCAGTTTGAGTGGCGTCATAAAGTGGAATGGGGGGAGTGCGATCCGGCGCAGATCGTGTTTTACCCCAACATTTACCGCTGGTTTGACAAAAGCACTCAGGACATGATGAGACACCATGGATTCGGTCAGGCAGAAATGATTGAGCGATATGGGATTGTGGGTTTCCCACTTATTGAAACGCATGCGGAATTCAAACGTCCAATGAAATGGAACGACGAAGTGATCGTTTCCAGTTGTATTGACTCATGTTCCGGCAGATCGTTTTCCATCACCCACCAGATATTGAGATCCGATGTTTTGTGCGTGCGCGGATATGAGATTCGATGCTGGGCAACGCACGACCAGGAAACAGGTAAACTGACAATATCGCAAATGCCGGATGATTTTATGAATTCGGTGGATTAGCTGTCCAACTTGCCTCACCTCGCTGTTGCTGAGCGAGCCTTCATGGATCCGTTCTGATGTGAAGAGAAATCGACGCGTCGACTTTTACCTCCTGTGGTGCCCGGATGAGACTTCGGAATTTATGCAGTTCAGGCAGCCAATCAGAATTGATATACGAAACCGAGGCGTAAAACAGACACACGGTGATCGATTTTGTGAGTGGCGCACGGTGTTTTCGGACCACCGGAACCGCAACCATCATTGGCAGCGTGGTTGACCTGGTATGTTTCATTGCCGAAATCAAAAACCGCGCCCTCGAGACGTATCAGCCAGTTTGAGGCAATGCTTTTCTCAAATCCGATTCCAAGATTCCATCCGAAGCGAGTCGATTCACTGCTGAACGAATCGTCAGGGTCGTAGACATAGCGTTTTTGTTCGCGAATCCAATCCACGTCTGTCACTGAATTCTCGATGCGGGCGAGTGCCGGTCCGCCAAGTACGAAAAACCGAACATTGTCAATTTGCTTGTCTACGCCAAACCGCGCTGTCAGCGTCCAGTCATACTTCGTGACAACTGTTTCATCTCCGCCATAAATCGGTCTTGGATCAACTCTATTCGAACGGGATACCAGATCAGTCAGCATGAACTCCACTTCATAGCGCTTGTTAGTACCTTCGAAATTGGTGCGCTGGCCGGCAAAAACACCGCCAACGAGACCCCGATCGCTGTATTTGACCTTTGAACCCGGGTGACCCCAATTTGAAAAACCATGAATGTCAACTATCTCGTTTGATGAGTGCCCTGCGCCAAGCATGAATCCGGCGTAAGTGCTCATCTGTGGTGATGTGCTTAAGCCCTCGTCTGCCAATGCAGGTGTCTTAAAAAATGATGCAAACAGATACAAGCCTGTCGCTACTGCCGCACAGCAAAACAGGCGCACCATTCGTATATTTTGGCTTGGCATGTGGTTGGCTCCTGCCGAAAAACTTATGCGTCAATGCATGCTGATATTGTGCCTCATTGACTTCGACCAAATCAACTAATTCTGGCTGTCAATCGGCGCAGAGTCATGTGCGGATCGGTAGAGGCATCGAATCTTCAAAGGCACAGTACCGAGTCGGAGAAGCAGCTTGGTCCTGCAATTCGTACCCGAAAGCCTCAAGAGTACGAGTCGTTGTTCCAGATTGATGCGAAGTCGGTTGACTTTTGGAGAGTCACTGTCTGTCTTGCTTCCCGTTCACCGCGGTTGAACAAACCTGTCCGGATCCGAAACTGATGCAAGGAGAAATCAATGCGTCGGTCTTGAATTCCGATATGGCTCTTACAGCAACCGCTCCTTGAATGGAAGGTCCTTGACGTACGATATCATGAAGGACTGTCCTTTGACGGAAATGACACGGAATCAGTTCCTTGAGCTGTTGCCTGTCAAAAACTCCGCAATTGAAAATAGCATGGGAAACAACTGCAAGATACTTGCTCGGCCAGCAACAAAATTCCAAATCCTTCTTCCCGTTCATTCACATTTACCAACCAACTTTGAGTTTACTGCGAGAAAAACAAATGAAACTATATGGTTATTTTCGAAGCTCTGCGGCGTATCGAGTCAGAATCGCCCTCAACCTCAAGCAGATCGACTACGAGGATGGCTTCGTCCATCTTCGGAACAATGAAATGCGCCAGGATGAATTCCTGCAATTGAATCCTCAAGGACTGGTACCGGTGCTTGACGACAACAGCGTCATTCTCACGCAATCGATAGCGATCATCGAATATCTTGAAGAAAAATATCCGACACCGCGATTATTGCCTGAATGCGAAGTCGATCGTGCTTTTGTCCGCTCTGTCGCTCTGTCGATTGCATGCGACATACACCCTTTGAACAATCTGAGGGTATTGAGGTATTTGGCATATAATCTCAGCCTTGACGATGCGGCTCGCGACACATGGTATCGACACTGGATCGCTCAAGAGTTTCAAGCGTTGGAAAGTCGCTTGGTCGCTAGCGGAAACGACGATTTGTATTGTTTCGGCGACACGCCTACAATGGCCGATGTTTGCCTCGTACCGCAAATGGCGAACGCCCGAAGGTTTCAATGTGACCTGAGTGCCTATCCAAGACTGGTGGAAATTGATGCGAATTGTCGGGAACTGGCGGAATTCACCAAGGCTGCGCCAGAGAATCAGCCGGATGCGGAAAATTGACAATTGAAGGAGAGTAAGATCGATGGGATGGCAGAGAAAAGTACTAAGAGTCAATCTGACTGACGGACAGATTCAGTCTGAGCCGTTGAATATGGATTGGGCACAGCAGTTTCTCGGTGAACGCGGTTTGGGAACCAAGTATCTTTACGAGAATATGGACCCTTCGGTTGATGCGCTTGATCCCGGAAATGTACTGATCTTCGCGACCGGCCCGCTCACCGGAACCATGGCATCCACTTCCGGTCGCTACGCGGTGATAACGAAAGGTGCCTTGACCGATGCAATTGCGTGTTCGAATTCCGGAGGAAAGTTTGGAGCTGAACTCAAGTTTGCAGGATACGATCTGCTCATTCTTGAAGGTCGAGCCGCCGAACCCTCCTATCTGAAAATCTTCGACGACAAGGTCGAAATCATCTCGGCCGAACCGATTTGGGGAAAGACGGTCTGGGAAACCGAGGCGTGGCTCAAATCCCATCACCAGGATCCATTGATGAAAGTTGCCTCGATCGGTGTGGCCGGTGAAAATCTTGTTCGATATGCGTGCGTGGTAAACGATCTGCATCGGGCTGCCGGACGCTCCGGTGTGGGAGCCGTCATGGGTTCAAAAAATCTCAAGGCGATCGCGGTTCGGGGAACAGTCGGCGTTACGGTGGACAATCCAAAACGATTCATGGAAGTGGTCAAGGAAACCAAGGCAAAACTGGCGCAAAGCGGTGATGTTCAAGAACTTACCGAGTACGGCACCAACGCCATGATCGACATGATGCAGGAATTTGGCGGATTGCCAACACGCAATTTCCAGGAAGTCCAGTTTGAAGGTGTGGACAATATCAATCCAAGTGCGATGACGCGTGAGAACCCCAACGGCCACGTCAACCTGCTGACCAACAAGGCATGTTTCGGCTGCACCATTGCTTGTGGCCGAATATCTCACATTGACAAGGATCACTTCACGATCAGCAATCGACCGGAATACTGGCATGCGAGCGGCGGGCTTGAGTACGAAACCGCTTTTGCGTTCGGGCCGGATTGCGGAGTGGATGATATCGATGCATTGACGTTTGCAGGATTCATGATGAACGAGCATGGCATGGATCCAATCTCGTTTGGCGGTACACTGGCAGCCGCGATGGAACTGTATGAAATGGGTGTGATCACTGATAAAGATACCGATGGCGTTCCATTGAACTTCGGCAATGCAGAAGCGCTGACAATCATGGCTGAAAAGACTGGTCGACACGAAGGATTTGGACAGATACTCGGGCTTGGTTCAAAACGGCTGTGCGAGAAATACGGACATCCTGAGCTGTCGATGACGGTGAAAGGTCAGGAGTTTGCCGGCTACGACTCACGGGCGTTGCAGGGCATGGGACTGGGTTACGCCACGAGCAGCAGAGGCGCATGTCATATGAAACACGATGTCTTCGGTCCGGACATGGAAGATCAGACTGGTGCAGGCAAGGCATTGCCCTGTAAGAAATCACAAGACAAGGTCTCTATCATCGATTCGACAGGACTTTGTTGGTTTACGTTATCCGGATGGGGGATCAAGGACTTTCAGGCGCAGATTGATGCCGCCTGCGAAGGCGACTGGAGTGTTCCACGTCTTTTCGAGACCGGGGAGCGAATATGGAACCTGGAAAGGCAGTTCAATCTGAAAGCCGGACTCACCAAAGCGGACGATTCCCTGCCACCTAGATTGCTGAATGATCCAGCAAAGTCGGGTGTGGCAAAAGGCAAGGTCAACGAGTTGGGCAAGATGTTGCCCGAGTACTACGAGATCAGGGGCTGGAACGAAGACGGCGTGCCGACAGAAGAAACGTTGGATAGGCTTGGACTGTAGAGGTCTGCCCCATGCAGTTGACAGTCAAACTAGTTGGCACATTTGCCAGATATCTGCCAACGCCAAGTCAGGGCAACATGGTGGAGATCGAGGTCGACGATGGCACCACAGCGGCACAGTTGGCAGGCATCCTCGGTTTGCCGGAGACGCAGCCGTTCATGGTATCCGTCAACGACGAAATTGTTCCGAAATCTGACCGCGAATCAAAAGTTCTCCAATCGACAGATAGCATAAAGATCATACCTCCGCTGAAAGGAGGTTGATCGACACTCATCCTGGAAGGTATTTGAGACCTTGTGTCAACCGGTCGATACCTTCCACGACAGTTGCCGGTTGCATTGCTCCATAGGAAGCCCGGATACAGCGGGCGCTTGCCATTCCGAACGCGACACCTGGAATCACTGCAACCTGGTACTGTTCGATCAGAAATCTGACAATGTCCATATCACTCAGACCGACTTGTGGAAGGTGCAGGAATGCGTAGAATGCTCCTTGAAGCCTGCCATGCGAAGCGGTGCTGTTGCCGTGCAGGCTTTGCTGAAAGTGCCTGCGTACCTTGTCAATTTCACCAATCCGTGATTCGTAAAATCCCCGACCGACCTTGAGGCATTCCATCGCCGCATATTGGCTGATGACAGAAGGACATATCAGATTGGTATCCTGAATCTTTCTCACCGGCTTGAACAGTCGTGGCGGTATAAGCATATATCCGATTCTCCAATTGGCCATTCCATAACTCTTGCTTGTGGAGTAGAGCGAAATGGTATGATCAATTGCAGAATCGACCGATGCCGGTGAAAAGTGCTCTGCATCGCCATAGCAGAAATATTCATAGGCTTCATCATGTATGTGAAACAGGTTGGCGTCACGGCACAAGTTATTGATTTTGATCAGCATCTCCCGATCATATACAGCACCGGTCGGGTTATTGGGGGAAATTGTCACAATCGCTCTGGTTTTGGCGGTTATCGCCTTTTCCAGTGCTTTCACGTCTGGTTGATACTGCTCGTCCGTATCGACCGAAACCGGAGTGCATTGCGCAATCCGTACTGCCATTTCATGATTGAAGTACCACGGCTTGAGTAGAATGATCTCATCGTCGCTGTCGGCAATCGCAAGAATTGCATTCAGAAACCCCATATTGCTGCCAGCGCTGACGACAATTTCATAACCCTCAGTCTCAATTCCATTTTCGTCCTGTAACTTCTGACCGATCAGGTTTCTCAGTGCAGGAATCCCTTCGACTGCCTGATAGTGATGCGAGTTCGATTGCATGAACTCCTGCACGCCTTGGCTGATTTGTTCCGGCGGTTTGTAATAGACAACACCCTGACCCAATGAAATGGTTCCTGGATTGCGAACAATCAGATCCGCAACCTCGGGGATGATCGGAGCCTGAACCTGGTTCATTCTGCGTGAAATATCGGACAACTGCCTATGGCTTCCTTTGGAGCGGTTGAATCGTTCGTGAAATCCGTGAAGTTGTTGAATGGTACACAATTTTCGTTCGGTACCAGAATATACGAAGACAAAATTGATTTGTTCGAAGGGTATTCAACATACAACGGTTCGTCAACATCATAACAGACCAGGCCTGCGCCACAGGCGCGCGTCATGCCTGTTCGATTCAGATAACCGGATGCTTCGAAGCCTTTTATAATCCGCTGTGTTTTTGGAATGATTTCCTTGCCGGAGATGACATACGACACCATCCAGCTTTCGATTGATGGGCCGGTTGCGACGATCAGCCTAAACCGTCCGAACAAGCTCAATGCCATCAACACCACGATGCTCCATGAACTGGGCGGGGCTCTCGACACTGTGGAAGACGATGATGCGGTGATGGCCATCGTGTTACACGGCAATGGTCGTTCGTTTTGTGCCGGATTTGACCTGAAGGCCTCGGTCGACAAACAGCGTAGGAGTGAACAGGAATGGCGGGCTGCGCTGGAGTATGACCTCGCGGTCATCATGCGGTTTTGGCATTGTGAAAAACCAACTATCGCTGCGGTGCATGGATATGCACTGGCAGCAGGCTTTGAACTTGCCCTTGCCTGCGATATGACAGTGTGCGGAACAGGTGCCATGTTCGGGGAGCCGGAAGTTCGATTCGGCAGCAGTATCGTAGCCTTGCTGCTGCCTTGGTATGCCAATCCAAAACGGACCAAGAAGATGTTGCTCACCGGCGAGGACCGAATGACTGCGCAGGAGGCGCTGCAACTTGGCCTTGTCAACGAAGTCGTAGCGGACAGCGAAGTGTTGACTCGCGGCAAAAGCCTTGCTCTCGGAATTGCCCTGATGGACCCCGATTCGGTTCGATTGACCAAAAAAGCGATCAATCGTACTTACCAGATCATGGGCATGAACCAAGCCTTGAATGCCGGACTGGAAACATCGATCGAAATTGAAACTGCCGAGACGGAGGTTCGCAGGGAGTTCAACCGAATTGTTCGCAAGCAGGGGCTCAAGGCAGCGCTCAAGTGGCGCGAAGCAAGGCTTGGGTTCTCCGATGCATCGGCTTGACCCTCTGCTGAAACCGAATTCCGTCGCTCTGGTGGGTGTCTCGGACGAACCCGGCCGCCCGGGACGAAACCTGGCCGAACTTGTCATTCAATCCGGATATCAAGGTCATGTCTATCCCGTCAACCCAAAATATCGGGAAGTTCTCGGGGTGCCGTGCTTTCCAGATCTCGCGTCCGTGCCGCAACCGGTCGACAATGTCATCCTGGCAGTCGCGAATGAGCGCTTGGAAGATGCATTGCGCCAGGCTGTGCAACATGGCGGGAAATCAGTGACCATCTATTCCAGTTGCACTCTGGAAAATGATACCGATCCGCCACTGAAGCACAGATTGAAGCAGTTGGCGGACAATGCGGGCATTCCGGTATGCGGTGGCAACGCAATGGGGTTTTATTCCATTGGCATCGGGTTGTTCGCCGGTGTGTTTCCCATCAACAAGACTATTGAAATGGGTTCGATAAGCTACATTGCCCAGTCGGGTTCGGCACTTAGCGCGTTGGTCCATAACGGCACCCGCCTCAGATTTAATCTGTGCGTGTCAAGTGGCAACGAACTGACAACTTCCGTGTCGGACTATATGGATTGGGCACTTGATCAGGAGGCGACGCGAGTTATTGCCCTGTTTCTTGAGACTGTCAGAGACTCAGATGGTTTTCTAAAGTCCCTGAAGAAAGCTTATGATCGGAGAATACCGGTTGTTGTTCTCAAAGTGGGGAAGTCGCCACTTGGGGCGAAACAGGCCGAAACTCATACCGGTGCGATGGCTGGTAACCATACGGCTTTGGAAGCTGTTTTCAGGAAATACGGAGTTATGGAAGTCAGTGGGCTCGACGAGATGGCGGCCCTGCTCATTCTGTTGCAGTCTGCCCGAAGGCCTGGGATCGGAGAACTCGCGACAATCCAGGAATCAGGTGGGTTTATGGAACTCGTCACTGATCTTTGCCATGATCTCGACATCAGTTTTGCCCAAATCAGTCAGCAGACGAAAGACGAAATCGCCCGGCACTTGGAACCCGGACTGAAAGCTGACAATCCCCTTGATGCCTGGGGAACGAACAAAGAATTCGAGCATCGTTTCTACGCTTGCATCGCGGCGATGATGCGAGATTCCGCGGTAGCAAGTGGTATGTTTTTCGCCAATTTTCGAGATGGATATTACCTTGCAGAAGCTTTTTTCAGAGCGGTCAGAAGAGTCTGCGATGAAACCCCGAAGCCATTGGCGATGGTGAACTGTTACAGCGACATCTCCCATCGCGATCTTTGCGTGAAAGCGGCTGAGGCCGATATTCCGTTTATTGACGGTGCCCGGGAGGCTCTCCTTGCGACGCGCCACATCTACCGATACCGCGATCAGTCGGGCCGTGTGTCCGATGAGCGCGACTTTGCCCTGGATTCGGACAAAGTGACCGAGTGGCGGCGTTACCTGAGCACGACGCAAGGCGGCCACCTCGCACAGACAGCGGCGATGGACATGCTCGACGACTTTGGCATCAGGACTCCGAGACGCCTCGAGGTCAGCACGATGCAGGACCTGATGGTCTGTGCGTCGCGGATTGAATATCCGGTCGTACTCAAATCCTGTGCACCGGGTCTGCATCACAAAACAGAACAAAACGCAGTCATGCTCGACATACCGGACGACAAGGAACTGATTCGACACTACCGCGACATGAACAACCGATTGGGTGCGAAAGCCGTTATCTGCGAACAGATTGCCAGTGGTACCGAAATTGGATTCGGCATGCTGAACGACCCGCAATTCGGACCGTTTGTCATGCTGTCGGCGGGTGGGACCTATATCGAACTTCTTGCTGATCAGGCTGTAGCCCTGCCACCTCTTTCCTATTCCGAAATTGACGAAATGCTTTCTTCCCTCAAGGTTGACAAGATACTTCAAGGGATACGCGGCCAACCTCCTGGCAACAGATCAGAATTGATAGACAATCTAGTAAAATTGTCTCATCTGACCATTGAATTCAAGGATTTCTTCGCTGAAGTTGATATAAATCCAATTGTTGTGAACCCGCGAAACGCTGTGGCAGTCGATGCGTTGTTCATGCTGAAACCACCGAAGTCATTTGAATGAACGGAGCGCGGCTTGTACCGGTGCCCGAACATGTAATCATCAGGAAAGGTATTCATATGAAGTTTAAGTTGATCACTGGAGCTGTTGCATGCATCCTAGCGGTTTTTGCGAGTGTGGCATTGGCTGAAAAATGGGACATGCCCCTTGCATATTCAGCGACAAACTATCAGTCTGAAAATGCTGCCGCTTTCGCCGCAGCAGTCGAAGAGGCGACAGATGGAAAACTGAAGATTGTCACACATCCGGATGGGTCACTTTACAAGGGTGGTGAAATCTATGCAGCCGTGAAGTCCGGTCAGGTGCCAATTGGTGAACGATTGATGTCGACGTTGGGCAACGAGCATCCGATATTCGAAATTGACGCACTTCCTTTTTTGGCGACGAGTTTTGAAGATGCTTGGAAATTGCAAGAGGCAACCGCGCCGATTCTTGCAGAAGTTCTTCGAGAATCCGGATTGGTCCTTCTGTATACAGTGCCTTGGCCGCCGCAAGGACTCTATACAGTCAAACCCGTACAAAGCGCTGCGGATATGAAGGATGTCAAATTCCGAGCCTATAACGATAGCACTGTGCGGCTTGCCGAACTGATGGGTGCAGTTCCCCAAAAATTAGAAGTTGCCGAATTGTTCCAGGCCTTCGCCACCGGAGCAACCGAGAGCATGATCTCTTCAGCTTCAACCGGCTACGATCGTAAACTATGGGAACACATAAGTTACTGGTACGACCTCCAGGCATGGCTTCCAAAGAATATGGTGATTGTCAATCAGGATGCCTGGGACAGTCTGGATGCGGATACACAGGCGGTGGTGAGGAAGGCTGCCGCGGATGCACAGGCAGCCGGGTGGGGGAAGGTGCAAGAGTTGGCTGCTTGGTATAAGGAGCAGTTAACTGCCAATGGGATGGAAGTTCATCCGCCTGACGATCAGTTGAGAGCGGAGCTCGAGACAATTGGACAAGTCATGACACAGGAGTGGCTGGAAAAAGCGGGGGAAACCGGTCAGGCCGCGATTGATGCGTATGAAGCCATGTAAGTCAATTTGCCATCCTTGTCTGCTCTTTATGAGCGCGTCGCGTGTTTAGTCTGCATTGTCCTGACGTTTCCGGATCGACGATATTCTATTGTGCTCTTCATCAAAGCGAAATTGACCGCTATGAATTTCTTTCCATCTGCATACGACTTGACTTCCCATGACACTATTCGCAGCAGCACCGATTTACGCTACATATGCAGAACGAGATTGCATTCCCAATGAACGGTCGCTTGCAGCTTATTTGAACTTTTTGCACGAGGGAGGCGGTTCAATATGTGCGGATGACGCAGGTTATTCTCCAGGATTGAAAGAGCGGATAGAAGTTGTACGAGATGCTTATAGTCGACCCTCTCTTTAGGGCATTCAATATTACAGTTGATTGATGAGAATGGAAAGGAACTGCATGTGCGTGTTGCCGAAATTTTCAGCAAGCCCTCTAGTGGAGTATTTTGAGGTTGGCTAATGAGAGTTAACCAGAAATCGGATCTGAAAATATGATTTTTTCGATTCGTTTGCCTGAAGTGGGCGGTGGACAATGAAATACAACGAACTCGGAAAATCCGGCATCAAGGTCAGTGAAATTTGTCTTGGGAGTATGACCTGGGGCACTCAAAATACCGAAGCGGAAGGACATGCGCAGATGGATCTCGCTTTCGAAAAAGGAGTGAATTTCATCGATACAGCTGAAATGTATCCGGTCAACCCGATCACACGGGAAAAATCCGGGCGATCAGAAGAAATTATTGGTAACTGGCATCGCTCGCGCAAGAATCGTGAACAGGTGATTCTTGCCACCAAGATTGTCGGACCGGGTACAAGATCAGTCAGGGACGGCGGGCCGGTAAACCGAAAATCTATCGAAATTGCAGTCGAAGGCAGTTTGCGACGTCTCCGGACTGATTACATTGATCTGTACCAGATACACTGGCCGAACCGGGGTTCGTACCATTTTCGCCAATCATGGGAATTTGACCCTTCCAAACAGGACTATGACCAAACGTATGCCTATATTCTGGAAGCGCTGGATGGCTTGCAGCGACAGATGGATGCGGGGAAGATCAGAGCCATAGGGCTATCGAATGAATCGTGCTGGGGCACAGCCAAGTTTCTCGAAGTGTCCGCAGCTCATAATCTACCGAGAGTTGTCAGCATGCAGAACGAATACAACCTGTTGGATCGAAAATATGACCTCGATATGTCGGAACTATCCATCAACGAAAATGTTGGTTTGCTGGCTTTCTCCCCATTGGCGGCGGGTATATTGAGTGGCCAATATCAGGGCGACCAGATTCCGGCTGATTCAAGACGCAACTTTTCCAATGATATCGGCGGCCGTTACACAGAATACGTAGTTCCGGTTGTTGACAAGTATCTGGATGTTGCAAGGAACCACGGTTTGGATTGCTGCCAAATGGCATTGGCCTTCTGTCTGACTCGGCCATTTATGGCGTCGGCGATCTTTGGAGCGAGAACGATGGAGCAACTCAAGGCGAATCTGGCAGTCGTTGACCTGAAACTGGATGACGCGGTGATTCAGGACATCGCCTCCGTCCATCGGTCCCATCCCAATCCGATGGGTTAGGCTGAAGTTCTGGGCGGTAGTTTAGGTTATCCCGCAAGCGGTATCAAGGACATCTTTTAATCAGCAACTTGAGAGTTGGTTACTAGACGGCAGAGCGAGAAAATATTTCAAAACGCGCGATACTGAAACTCTTGTTCCCTTAGACAATGCGATTGCCAAAATGAAATTGATTACTGATGGCACTAACAATAAGAAATTGATTAAGAGGGATTATTTATGAATGAATCAGATTATTTTACTTTTGGATTAGGCCTTTTGGTAGTGTACATTTTTGTTTGCGGCCTAGTCAGCATCTTTAAATGGTTTAGAAGAAGAATATTCAAGATACCACCAAAATGGCATAAAGATGATGCTACTGATAGGCAACTTGACTATATCGAATCATTAGCAGAAGAACGAGATATGACACCTGAACAAGCAATGCAACGAATATTAGGTGTTAATGGTAATTATTTGAATTTAACAAAAGGTGAGGCCAGCTTACTAATTGACGAGTTGCTTAAACATGATATAGATACACATGATTAATGGGAGTCAAGTATATAATACCCAAAAAAAAGAGGCTGTCAGGTTGGACAAATAGTCGTTTGAAATCCGAGACTTGCGAGCGAAAAAGGCGAAAAACAGCCGCAGAACTTCAGACTAAGTACCAGTGCCTCACTCCATACCGTATTCTCCGTTTCCGGCAGCCGCTCATCAAACCGGACATGCGGTCTTCCGCATCCGGCTTTCATTCGAAATCATGACTTCACCCGCGGAAGGCTCCGCGTCTGAACTTCAGGCGAGTCAGGCCCTAATGGTCATACAGCCTGCCATAGGAGAACCGCAGAACTCCCGCCACTCGCCTCGTGCTTGCGACTAAGCCACTTGCGAAGCCGTCTGGAAGCATGAGCGTCAATAGCTGCGTAAGCCGGGGGCGGGAATACCTGACCCGAATCCCGTCCGATCAGCTGGTTATTGTCCTATTTCTGATGATGTCATCGACAACGGCCGGTTCTGCCAGCGTTGAGGTGTCTCCCAAATCGTCGACTTCATTGCTGGCAACCTTGCGCAAGATTCTCCGCATGATCTTGCCGGAACGGGTTTTCGGCAAGCCCGGCGCGAATTGGATGACATCGGGCTTGGCAATCGGACTGATTTCGTTGCGTACCATATTGAACAGTTCGGTTCGCAGTTCTTCATTTTCGACGGTACCCGCCACAGTCGTAACGTAGGCATAGATCGCCTCACCCTTGATCGCATGCGGAAAACCGACAACAGCAGCTTCGGCCACCGTCGAGTGAAGGACCAAGGCACTTTCAATTTCCGCAGTGCCAAGTCGATGACCTGATACGTTCATCACGTCGTCGACGCGTCCGGTAATCCAATAGTATCCGTCTTCATCGCGTCGTGCACCGTCACCGGTCATATACATACCCGGAAACGTACTGAAATACGTCTGAATGAAGCGTTCGTGGTCGCCCCAGACAGTTCTCATCTGACCTGGCCAGGAGTTCTTGATACACAGAGCGCCTTCTGCAGCACCTTCGATTTCATTGCCTTCCGGATCGACCAGACAGGGTTGAATTCCAAAAAATGGATTGGTGGCGGAGCCTGGCTTCAACCGGGTTGCACCTGGCAACGGTGTGATCATGTGACCGCCTGTTTCAGTCTGCCACCAGGTGTCGACAATCGGGCAACGCCGATCACCAACTTTCTCGTGATACCATTCCCACGCTTCGGGGTTGATCGGCTCTCCCACGGTGCCGAGTATCCGCAGACTCTTGCGACTCGTCTTTTCGACAAACTCGTTGCCGGCTCCGATGAGTGCGCGAATTGCCGTCGGGGCGGTGTAAAACAGGTTGACCTGATGCCTGTCGCAGACCTGCCAGAACCTGCTCGCGTCAGGATAGACGGGGACGCCTTCGAACATCACATTGGTCGCCCCGTTTGAGAATGGTCCGTAGACGATGTACGAGTGTCCTGTCACCCAGCCGATGTCGGCTCCACACCAATACACCTCTCCATCGTGATAGTCAAATGTATATCTGAACGTCATTGTGACGTAGAGAAGATATCCCGCAGTCGTGTGGACCACACCTTTGGGTTTGCCGGTCGAACCGGACGTATAGAGAATGTACAGGGGGTCTTCGGCATCCATTTCCTCGGCCGGACAGACCGCGGAAGCTTCCGCTACGGCTTCGTGGTACCAGATGTCCCTGTCGGACTTCATGCCAACATCACCACCGGTTCGCTGCACCACGATGCAGGTATGGACATCCGGGCAAGACTCCATGGCGGCATCCGCGTTTTGCTTGAGCGGCACGTTCTTGCCGCCGCGCGGACCTTCATCCGCTGTGATGACGACTTGGCAGTCGGAATCCAGAATTCGATCCTTCAGAGCCTCGGGAGAGAATCCGCCGAACACGATGGAATGAATCGCGCCGATTCTGGCACAGGCAAGTGCGGTCACGGCGGCTTCCGGCACCATAGGCATGTAAACACAGATCCGGTCACCTTTTTTGACGCCTCGAGACTTCAAGACATTGGACAGTCGGCAGACTTCCGCGTGCAATTCACTGTAGGTAAAAGTCCTGACAGTATCGCCATCATCACTCTCCCAGATCAGGGCTGTCTGATCGCCTTTGGTCTCTAGATGCCGGTCAAGACAGTTGAATGACGCATTCAGCTTACCGCCTTCGAACCAACGAATATGTCCCTCGTTGAAATCATATTCGCTCACCTTGTCCCATTTCTTGAACCAATGCAGAAATTCATCGGCCTGTTCCGCCCAGAAGCCATCGGGTTCGGAGATGCTTTGCGCATACATTTTTGCGTACTTTTCAGCACTGATGAGGGCACCTTGGGCGACATCATTCGGGATTTCGTAAATTTTTGATTCAGACATCGAAACGTCTCCTGTTGCTAGGGAGCCTGAAATACCAATAAAGTCATTTTAATTGATTGTCTTGAACCACGTGAATAGACGTTATCGTTGGCGGTGCGAATGCGCTGACTTCAGGTGCCGGTCGATTCAGCTTCTCGATTTTGACGAGACATGTCATGGCAGCCGGACCCTGTCCCAATCTGGATGTGCCGCGATCGTGTGTGACCATATTGGGATTGCCATGCTTGCAGATCGACCTTTCAACGTCAGGGTCTTCCGGATCGAACCAGGCTCCGGTCGCGATCTGAAGCACACCTTGGCGCAGATTTTCGTCCGGCTTGGCTGTCGCCAAGAATTCGCCTCGTTGATTGTAGACTCTCACTACATCACCGAATTCAATGTTTCTTGCCCTTGCGTCATCCCGGTTGATCCGGATCGGCTCCCGTCCGTTCAGTTTATGCGCCTGACTGAGCATTCCGTGATCAAGTTGGGAATGTAACCGAGGCGATGGCTGATTGGAAATCAGATGCAGCTCGTCAGATTCGATACCGTCTTTGCCCAACCATTCTGAAGGCGGGATCCATGCCGGATGTCCAGGACAGTCTGCATAGTTGAATGAATCGATGACTTCAGAAAAAATCTCAATCTTTCCGCTTGGAGTTCGAAGCGGCTTATTCTCGGGATCCTGAATGAAGGGTTGCAGCAGGATTCCCGGTCTGGCAGGATCGTCGACCCTGAACCACCCATTTTTGACAAATTCATCGAATTCGGGGAGGTGCGCGCCGCCCGAATTCGGAGTCTCTTTTGTCTGCTGGTAGAGCAGGCGCAGCCACTCGTGTTCATCACGGTTTTGCGTAAATTCTTCTTCGAATCCAAGTTGACGCGCAATGCCTGCGAAAATCCGGTGATCGGTTCTGGATTCGGCAAAAAGCGGCAGTATCTGATCCATGTGCACCGCATAGGCGTCTCTCGGCGATGAACTGATATCGGTGCGCTCAAGTGTCGTGGCAACTGGCAACACCACGTCGCTGTATCGAGCCGTAGCAGTCCAGAATGAGTCATGGATGACTGTGCACTTTGGCTTGCGCCACGCTTTGATCAGTCGATTGAGATCCTGATGGTGATGGAAGGGATTGCCTCCGGCCCAGTAAATCATCTCGATGTCCGGGTACGTGTATCGCTGGCCATCGTAATCGAATTCGGTACCTGGATTGAGCAACATATCGGAAATCCGGGCGACAGGGATAAAGTTGGCGACCGGATTGCTGCCGGTCGGCAAGTTCTGAAAACGCAGTCTGCCGGTCATATTGCCAACGCCATTGACCGAACCGTAGCCGAATCCGATTCCACCGCCTGGCTGCCCGATCTGTCCAAGCATTGCGGCGAGTGCGACAGCACTCCAGTACGCTTGCTCTCCATGTTCCTGCCGGGTCAGTGCCCAGGTTATCGAAACCATCGTACGGTTTTGCGCCATTTGCATCGCCAGCGCCTCAATCTGATCGGCTGCGATTCCACAGATCGACTCCGCCCACTGTGCGGTTTTCGGTATGCCGTCAGACTCACCGGTCAGATATTCTCGAAAACGCTCGAACCCAACACAATACCGATCAAGAAAGTCGCGGTTGTGCAGATTGTGCTTTAGCAATGTCTGCGCCAGACCCAGCATCAGGGCCACATCAGTATTCGGTACGATCGCAAGCCATTGCGAATTCAATTGCTGGTCAATGTCGTCCTTGATCGGGCTGACACTGACAAACCTGATGCCGCGTCTCGCAGCCTGTTCCATGTAGTTGCACTGAACATGGCAGGCGTGTCCGCCAAACTCGACTTGCGTGTTTTTCATCGGAATGCCGCCGAAAGCCACGAAAAGGTCACTGTTGTCCAAAACAGATGGCCATGCCGTGGTATTGACCAAAAGAATGAAGAAATTCCCCATCACGTGGGGCATGATCACTTCGGCCGCCGCGAAACTGTAAGTGTTCTTGGAATAGGTGTAGCCGCCGAAGCAGTTCAGGAAGCGAAAAAGCTGACTGGGTGCGTGATGAAACTTACCTGCACTGGCCCATCCGTAGGAGCCGGCGTAAATGGCCTCGTTTCCGTACTCCCGCCTGACCGCCCGCAACGAGTCGGCAACAATTCTTTCAGCGGTATCCCAATCGACACCGACAAAGGGTTCACAACCGCGTTGTGCTGTGTTCGAGTTGAGCCCGTTTTCGTAAAACCCTCTGCGTACGCAAGGTTGACGGATTCGCGCCGGATGATCGTAAGCGTCAATCCAGCCATCTGATATGGGTGAGGGATCCGGGTCAAAGTCCACCCCGGGCATCTCTACCAGCCTGCCGTTTTTGACAATCGGCTGATAGGCTCCCCAGTGTGTCGCGGTCAGCTGACGACGTTGCATCGAAGCGGATTTCACGGTCAGCTGGGCAGGTTGTTACCCGGATTGCTGGACTTTGCCTTTTCCGGGACTCGAGTGCAATGCGGATTGTGTAGCCTGTAATGCAGTGGGGTAGGAATCGTATTGCTTGAAAAACTCTGCGGCCACACTTCCAATTTGATGAACAAGTTCCACCTGATCGATGTCAGATACATCGGAGTTGACAATGTCGCCATAAATCTCACCGATTGCATCAAATGTGGATTCAAAATAAATCGGCGCATTCAGGTGATAGCAACTGTTGGCGCGATAGATCGCGCGCGTCAGTTTCTTGACAATGTCGTAGTGAATCGCGTCGGAGGTGATCAACGCGGCTGGATGCATTGCCGTCTGTTCGATTGGTATCTGGTGATGGCCAATTTGGTCGGCGAGCGTCGATACCAAATTACGAAAAGTTGCATACGTTACAGACTTTTTTTTGGAACGCTTTTTACTCATCAAATCCAATCGACTATCTGGCAATACCGAATTTCCGATAAAATACTGTTTTCTTTCTACGCTATCAATTACCCATAATATAGCGTAATTCTTGTCAAATTCTAGTGAGGAGTATTTTGTGGCAGCCAATCTACTGCTGATTCCAGGCGATGGTGTCGGGCCGGAAATCATGGCTCAGGCGCGGTTGGTATTGGATGAGTTGTGCAATCTCACCGATCTCGATGTCAATTGCGAGTATTCAGATCTCGGTGGTGCTGCGTATGACAAGACCGGGCATGCGCTGCCGCCCGGTACACTGTCGTTGGCCAAAGACAGCGACGCGGTACTTTTTGGAGCCGCCGGCGGTCCTCAGTGGGATAGTCTGCCGCGGGAAAATCGTCCGGAAACCGCACTGCTGCGGCTTCGACGCGAACTTGATCTTTTCGCGAATCTGAGACCGGCGATCCTGTTCGACTGCCTTGCGTCGTCGTCCTCTCTTAAGGCTGATCTGGTGTCCGGACTCGACATACTGATCATCCGTGAATTGACCGGTGGAATCTATTTCGGCGAGCCGCGGGGAGTTGAGACTCTGGATTGCGGCAAGCGAAGGGGGGTCAATACCTTGGTCTACCATGAAGATGAGATATCCAGGATTGCTCACGTGGCGTTCAAGATCGCGCGTCAGCGGGACAACAGGGTTTGCTCCATTGATAAGGCCAACGTACTCGAGACGACTGAACTTTGGCGCCAGATCGTGACCGACGTCGGAGGAAACCACTATCCGGATGTTGAACTCAGTCACATGCTGGTGGACAACGCAGCCATGCAATTGGTGCGGGAGCCGAAGCAATTCGATGTTATCGTGACGACCAATATGTTCGGAGACATTCTGTCCGACGTCTCCGCAATGCTGACCGGTTCCATCGGTATGCTGCCTTCTGCATCGCTGGATCGCAATCAGAAAGGATTGTTCGAACCTGTACACGGTACCGCGCCGGATATCGCTGGACAGGACAAAGTCAACCCGTTGGCGATGATCCTGTCGCTCGCAATGCTGTTGCGCTATACACTGAAGCAGGACGATCTCGCCGACAAGGTTGAACAGGCGGTAGAGAATGTGATCGACAATGGCCTGCGTACGCATGATATTTTTGTCGAAGGTGCGGTATTGGCAGGAACCGGCCAGATGGGTTCGGAAGTTGTCAGTGAGCTTCGTAATCTTTTGAATTAGCGTGGCTCCAATGAGGGATAGGTGAGATGAATCAGGAATATGATGTTGCAGTAGTCGGCGCTTCGGGAATGATCGGCGAAGCGATGATGTCCATCCTTGAGGAAAGGAACTTTCCTGTCCGGAATATCTATCCGCTCGGCAGTGAGCGCTCTGCAGGTACCGCATTGGAGTTTCACGGGGAGACAGTTCACATCGGATTGCTTTCGGATTTCGACTTCTCGCATGTTCAATACGGTCTTTTCTCGGCAGGGGCAGGCATATCGGACGTATACGCGCGCAAGGCCGTGGATCAGGACTGTACAGTCATTGACAATACTTCAAGATTTCGTTACGACCCGGATATTCCGCTAGTCATTCCGGAAGTCAACGGTGAGGTATTGAGCGGCCGCGACCGGCTGATCGCAAATCCTAACTGCTCAACCATTCAGATGCTGGTAGCCCTCAAACCGATTTATGATGCGGCGGGGATTGACCGAATCAATGTTTGCACCTATCAGTCAGTGTCCGGTGCGGGTCGTTCTGCAGTGGAAGAACTCGCGGAACAGTCGGCTGCGCTTCTGAGCGGACGTGATGCCCAGGTGTCGGTCGCACCGCGACAGATCGCATTCAACGCTATTCCCCATATCGATGTTTTTCAGGAAAACGGCTATACCAAAGAGGAAATGAAAATGGTGTGGGAGACTCGGAAGATTCTCAATGATGACACCATCCGGGTCAACCCGACTACGGTCAGGATACCGGTTTTCTTCGGCCATTCAGAGGCTGTGCACATCGAGACCAAACAGAAGATTACAGCAGCCCAGGCTCGCGAATTGCTCAGGTCTACCGAAGGCATTACCGTAATCGATGATCCGGACGGGCTCGAGTATCCAACCGCAGTCACTGACGCGGCCAATCGGGATGACGTGTTTGTTGGAAGGATACGAGAGGATATCTCCCATGAGCACGGTCTCAATATGTGGGTGGTCTCGGATAACGTACGCAAGGGCGGCGCACTGAACAGTATTCAGATTGCTGAATATCTGATCAACGCAGAACGTTGAAAAAGTTGCCTCGCCCAGCGATTGCAGGAAGATTCCGGTTCTATTGCGCTGCCGCTATTTCAGCGGCTTTGTTTTCGACAGCAGTGATTGCCCAGTACGACGGTGCTGATCAGCAAACCGAGTCTGCGCAAGTCAGTCTTATGGATGCTGAACAAAGTGAAGCTGCGAAGCTGACCGTTGGTCTGAAACGATTCCTTGACTTGGTTCGGACCGAGTTTGAGTTGATCGAAGGCACGAATCTCCAACATCGGATTCAGTTTGTTATTGAACGCTATGATTCGGATTCGACTGCGCGAATACTTTGGATTCTGATCGCCCTGATGCTGACTTCCGGGTCGATTTTTGTCCTGTCGATCGCTTTCGGGTTGCTGGTCAGGCCCCGTCGTAGCGCGACACTGCGACGCAGGCGGCGTTCGAGATCGTCTGCCAAAAAAACAAAGAGTACCCGGCCCGCCCCGCACTCGGGACGGTCAATGGTCGGTATGCTCAAGGAAGGGCGGTTGAAAGACGTCGAGAAGCTGCTCCTCGCACAGCATCGAAGACAGCCGGTCGACTCGACCGCGGTGATGTATCTTCTCGCCTGTCGGGCAACTGCCGATTCGGCTGCCTATGATGACTTGATTTCGGAGTTGTTTTCGAAGGGGCTGGACCGAAGCATCCAGATTTGTCTGCATGCAGCCGAGATCGGAAGACTGATCAAGCCTGACAGTTACCCCTTGAAGCAGTATCCTGAGCCTGAATCGGCGTTTG
Organism: Acidiferrobacterales bacterium; assembly: GCA_028820695.1. NCBI lineage: Bacteria > Pseudomonadati > Pseudomonadota > Gammaproteobacteria > Acidiferrobacterales > Acidiferrobacterales bacterium. The sequence continues at coordinate 34,150 of JAPPIB010000044.1, forward strand.
TGGTTGACAACACAGTCAGTGGAAATACGTTGGGTCCGATTTCTGAATTCGGCGATGTGCAGACGTTATTGGATCTTGTGCGTGTCTATGTCGACATGGAGGATGAGGCCGAGGTCAAGCACCTGACAGTCGAAATCCTGGTTCGGGGGAACTGCGAACAGCGCCGGCAGGCACTTGAGTTCCACAGCAAATTAGTGCGGAAAAAGAGCGCTTCCTAGCGCTGAGAAAGAGGAGATCAGGCTTGGACTACCGAGTCGGCGATTTCCCTGACGTAACTGTGAACGGCTTGTGCAAGTCCGGGATTCGGTGATCCGTCGCGGTCAAGGTTCGCTTTGACCAAGTCGACGATGGCAGAACCGATCACGATACCGTCGGCTTTTTCGGCAACAGATCGGGCATGTTCGGGTGTCTTTATGCCAAAGCCGACTGCGAGGGGCAAATCAGTGTATTGGCGAAGGCGCGTCACCGCTTCGTCAACATGGTCAGTCATTGCGCTGCGGGTTCCGGTCACGCCCAGCACCGAAATGTAGTAGACGAACCCGCTTACATTGTGCAGCACGGATTCAATCCGGCTGTCATCGGTCGACGGCGTCACCAACCGAATCCAATGCAATCCGGCGGTGAGCGCCGGATCACACAGTTCCATATCCTCTTCAGGCGGCAGGTCCACAATGATCAGTCCGTCGACTCCACTCGATGTACATTCGTGAACGAAACGATCGACTCCATAACGATAGATGGGATTGTAGTATCCCATCAGTACGATGGGAGTCGATTGATCTTGTTCCCTGAAGTCCCGCACAAGTTGCAGTGTCTTTGCCAGTGTCATTCCAGCTTTCAGCGCTCTTTGGCTGGACGCTTGAATCGCCGGGCCATCTGCCATGGGGTCGGAGAAGGGAATTCCGACCTCAATCAGATCAACGCCCGCTTGCGGCAGACCGCAAATCAGGTCCCGACTGATTTCGTAATTCGGATCGCCTCCGGTGAGAAATGCGACAAATGCCTTGCGGTTCTGTTCACCGAGCTGGGCGAATTTTCGCGTAATGCGCGTGTCTGTGAGTGAACCCGGATTCAAATCGATTCTCCCAGTGCCTCAGCAACGGAAAATACATCCTTATCGCCCCGACCGCACATGTTCATGACAAGAATCTGATTGCGGTCGAATTCGGAAGCAATTTTGGCGACGTGCGCAAGTGCATGCGCCGGTTCCAGGGCAGGGATGATGCCTTCTGTCCGACAGCACAACTGAAACGCGTCCAATGCTTCCTGATCGGTGACTGACACGTATTGGACGCGACCGTTATCGTTGAGCCAGGAATGTTCGGGTCCGATTCCAGGGTAGTCCAGTCCGGCTGAAATGGAGTGTGCATCGATAATCTGCCCATCCTCAGTCTGAAGCAGGTAAGTCCGATTCCCGTGCAGCACGCCCGGTTGTCCGCCGGTGATGGAAGCGGCATGCTTTCCCGTTTCCACCCCCAGCCCGGCAGCTTCGACGCCGATGATCCGGATGTCACGCTCATCGAGAAATGGGTGGAACAATCCCATTGCATTGGAACCTCCGCCGATGCATGCAACCAGGCAATCGGGAAGGCGGCCTTCGGCCTCCAGAATCTGTTGACGGGTTTCGTTTCCGATCACTGACTGAAACTCACGCACCATTTGCGGGTAGGGATGGGGCCCGGCAACTGTACCGATGATGTAGAAAGTCGATTCAACATTGGCTACCCAGTCACGCAATGCCTCATTCATGGCGTCCTTGAGTGTTCCGGTACCCGAAGTGACTGGAACGACTTCGGCGCCGAGCAGCTTCATCCGGAATACATTGGGAGCCTGGCGTTCTATATCAGTCTCTCCCATATAGACGACGCACGGAAGGTCGAACAGCGCACAGACGGTTGCCGTTGCGACACCGTGCTGGCCGGCGCCTGTTTCTGCGATGATCCTGGTTTTCTTCATCCTGCGCGCCAGCAGTATCTGGCCCAGGGTATTGTTAATCTTATGCGCACCCGTGTGATTCAATTCATCCCGCTTGAAGTAAATCTTCGGTCCGCTCAGGTTCTCGCTCAGCCTTGCGGCATGATATAGGGGACTCGGCCTGCCGATATAGTGCTTCGCAAAATAGTCAAAATCAGCCTGAAAGTCGGGGTCTTGTCGAGCCTGGTTGTACGATTTCTCGACATTGAGAATGAGAGGCATCAGTGTTTCGGCAACAAACCTTCCGCCGTAAATGCCGAAATGACCGGTTTCGTCCGGTCCCGAGCGATAAGACTCAATATTTGATTCGGGTTGGGAACTCAATCGCAGTTACCTGTCAGGATAAAATTGTGTCGTTGGAATTATACTCAACGAACTGCATGAAACTCTTGCGGGTGTCACAGAAATGAGAATCGCTGGCTGTATGGAATATGACGGGACCGGATTTTGCGGTTGGCAGGTTCAGCACGGCCAGTACACGGTGCAGGAAGCATTGGAATCGGCGATATCCCACATTGCCGATCACAGGGTACAGGTCCACGGTGCCGGACGAACAGACTCGGGCGTGCATGCCTGTGGACAAATATTTCACTTCGATACCGACAGTGCCAGATCCGAACATTCTTGGGTGATGGGGATCAATTCGAAACTGCCGAAACAAGCCAGTCTGCTTTGGGTCAAGGTCGTGCCGGAAACGTTTCACGCCCGCTTCAGTGCGATCAGTCGTCGATATCGTTATATTTTGCTGAATCGAAGAGCCCGACCGGGAGCCATGACCGGCAAGACTGGCTGGTACCCCCGTGCGCTGGATGTGGAACGGATGAATGGGTGTGCGCAGAATTTGTTGGGTGAGCACGACTTCAGTGCATTTCGCTCCGCACAGTGCTCGAACAAGGTGACTACCAAGCGTATCGTCGCAATTGACGTGAAAAGGTGCGATGACTGGGTGTGGATTGATGTCGAAGCCACCGGTTTTTTGCACAATATGGTTCGAATTATCGCAGGTACCCTGGTCGAGGTCGGCTGTGGCGACCGGGATTCGGATTGGGTTTGTGAGGTGCTGGCGGGCAAGGACCGGACAAAGGCTGGCGTTACGGTACCGGCAGACGGATTGTATTTCGTGAACGTGCGATATCCTCTGGAATTCTCCTTGCCGGCCCCGCCTGCCGCATTCCGGTTCTGGTAATCAATCAGTCCACAGTCAGCAACAATATCGCGCAATTGTGGTAATCCGAATGCCGGCGATTGCATATAATCACGCAGTATCGAGAATTCCATAGGTTTCCATCTCGCAATTCGTCTGTTCCCGGCTATATTCGCGTTATCCAAGCCTAATCAGAAATTCCATATCCTTAGCACATCATTTCGCAATGAAACGATCCGCTCGTTTTCTTGATTCAGGTGGCCCGTTGGATAGTGTCCGGACGCAGGTCAAGGTTTGTGGCATCACCAGACTGGAAGATGCAGTTCATGCATTGCAGTGTGGAGCACATGCGCTTGGCTATATTTTCTATACTCCGAGCAAGCGTAACATGACCGGCCCGAAGGTCAAGGCGATCAAGGACGAACTGCCCGAGCCGATATCTTCCGTGGCGGTCGTCGTCGACCCCGACGACCAGCTGCTCGATGAGATAGTGTCTGTTGTCAGGCCGAGTTTCATCCAGTTCCATGGCGACGAGACGCCTGAGCGATGCCGGGAGCCGGGTATACCATTCATCAAGGCATTTCGTGTACGAAGCGCCGAACAGCTGGAAACAGTGGGTGACACGTATCACGACGCCAGCGCGCTGCTTTTTGATGCCTATCAACCCGACAAGGTCGGCGGAACGGGACTGACGTTTTCGTGGGGCATGGTGCCGTCGTTTGATCAGCCCGTCATTCTCGCCGGCGGACTTCATTCGGGGAATGTACTCCGAGCCATAGAGGCGGTCCAGCCCGATGCAGTGGATGTCAGTACCGGTGTTGAAATCAGTCCCGGCATCAAGAACAGGCAAGCCATCAGCGAATTCTTTTCGGCTGTGAAGGTTGCCGATCAATCAGTCGGGTCACAGGTGGCATGAACTGGTTCACAAAGCTGCTCCCGCCGAAAATCAAGTCGGGTGCGAGACTTTCCAAAAAGGGCGTTCCAGAAGGAATCTGGGTGAAGTGCCCGCAGTGTACCGAGGTTCTCTATCAGGAAGAGCTTGAGCGCAATCTTCATGTATGCCCCAAATGCGATCATCACATGCGGATGGGCGCAAGAACCAGAATCGATTCGTTTCTGGACGAGGACAGTGCAGAGACACTGACAGGTGACGTCCGCCCGGTGGATAAGTTGAAATTCCGGGACAGGAAAAAATACAGAGACCGATTGAGTGAGGCACAGAAGAGAACTGGACAGTTAGATGCTTTGCTGGTGGCAAAGGGGACCCTGATGGAGATGCCGGTCGTAGTGGCTGCATTCGAGTTTGAGTTTCTTGGCGGCTCAATGGGTTCGGTTGTGGGAGAGCGGTTTGTTCACGCGGTCAATGCCAGTTTGGAAGGTGCTATGCCGCTGATCTGTTTTTCGTCAAGCGGCGGGGCACGCATGCAGGAAGCGATGTATTCGCTCATGCAAATGGCAAAAACGACGGCTGCGGTCAATGAGATGCACAATGCCGAACTGCCGTATATCTCGGTACTCACCGACCCGACTATGGGTGGGGTTTCGGCGAGTCTGGCAATGCAGGGGGATATTATCATCGCAGAGCCAAAAGCTCTGATCGGATTTGCTGGACAGCGTGTGATCGAACAGACGGTTCGGGAGTCGCTTCCCGAAGGATTTCAGCGTTCCGAATTCCATCTCAGTCACGGTGCGCTTGATATGGTAGTGGATCGCCGCGAGCTTCGCAGTGAAGTTCACGGAGTTCTGCAAACCCTGACAACAGGTCTTGCAAACGGGTTGTAACATGCAACAGACAGAATATCCGGACGGTCGCGAAAACACCGTCGTAAATCTGCCGTTGAAGTCCAACGCTGAACTGGACGCGTGGATACAGCATATTCAGCTGCTGCACTACCGAACGATGGATTTAACCTTGGACAGGGTAGGGACGGTGATTGATCGAATCACATCGGGTTCGATTGGATTCAAGGTGATCAGTGTTGCAGGTACCAACGGGAAGGGTTCGGTTGCGACGATGCTCGAATCGATCTTTCGACACGCAGGCTATCGGACGGGGCTTTACACATCGCCCCATCTGGTGCATTTCAGCGAACGGTTTGTCGTTGACGGTCGCGTCATCTCGAATACCGCGTTGCTGGAGGAATTCAGACGCGTGGAAGAAAAACGCGGGAGTGTTCCTCTGACGTTTTTCGAGTACGGCACTGCGATTGCGATCGATTACTTCATGAGAGAATCGGTTGATGTCGCTATCTTGGAGGTCGGGCTGGGAGGTCGCAAGGATGCGGTGAATACGCTTGAGGCCGATATAGCATGTATCACATCCATTGGTATCGATCACGAGAAGTGGTTGGGCAACACCCGCGAGCAAATTGGATATGAGAAGGCTGGCATCTTGCGCAGCGATCAGTTGGCAGTCTGCACTGACACGGACCTGCCCGAATCCATACGCAAGGTCGCGGCTGACCTGTCGCTCGACTTATTGCTGAACGGTGAGGATTTTGATGTTGACCCGGATACCGCGACATGGAACTTGCGATTTGCTGCAAATCGCCGCGAGTCCGATATCTTCGATTTGCCCTATCCGTATATAGCCGGTCGATGTCAGCGCGATAACGCGGCTGGCGCAGCCACTGTGGCGGTCATGGCGCGTAAGTTTTTCGATATTCCGGATGAGTCAATCCGTCTGGGTCTTCAAAATGCGAGACTCGAAGGTCGCTTGCAGGTTGTCCAGCACAATCCGCAGGTCCTTTTGGATGTCGCGCACAACATTGAATCTGTCAATGAGTTGAAAAGATACCTGAGCAGCAATCCGGTCGCGGGACGCGAGATCGCCCTGATGTCGGTGCTGTCAGAAAAGCCGATAGAGGTCATGGCTGACTGCATCAGGTCGTCAATTGATGAATGGCACCTTTGTGGAATTCACGACGAACGCGGAATTACAGCAAGAAAACTGTTTCGCAGGGTACACCCTGTATTGGGTGACGATGTCGCTATTCATCTGCACTTTGATGTCAGTCAGGCTTTTGCAGCAGCAATCGCATCGGCGGGCCGCGCTGACAGGGTCTTGGTGTTTGGATCTTTTCTTACGGTCGGTGAGATAATTGACAGGTATCGAGGAAATTCTGAGTTATGAACGCAGAAGTGGTATCAGAGACAGCGGTCCGTACAAAGCGGACAAGAAACATCGTCACTGGGTTTGTGATCTGGATTGGCGCCGTGGTCGCTGTTGTATTCGTTGTGCTGAATCCTACGCAGTCCGTGGAGATGAGACCGGGCGTCGATAATTCTGTCCAGCCGGCGGTGACTGTTGCATCTGAACATTCAACTGGCTCCGATGAGGCCGACGATGCCAAACCCGAAGTTTCATCAATCGTATTCAAGGGCAGTACGGTGGCAGCGCCGGAACCTGTTGCAACCGTCGAGTCTGCTCAGACTGCCGATGTGCCGTCCGAGTCGGAGACCGAGACGATCCCCGATTCCGTTGCTGTCACCGAAACCAATGTTCAGTCTGAGACTGAGGTTGAGACAGCCACTGTTGCTGATGGCGAGAACCGGACTGAGGCTGAGGGCACATCTGGCACACAGGCTACCGAAGTCGTCCAGTCTTCTGAGCCCGCCGAGCCTGTCCAATCTACCGAAGT
>JAPPIB010000044.1:41008-48124 GCA_028820695.1 Acidiferrobacterales bacterium
CTACCGAAGTCGTCCAGTCTTCTGAGCCCGCCGAGCCTGTCCAATCTACCGAAGTCGTCCAGTCTTCTGAGCCCGCCGAGCCTGTCCAATCTACCGAAGTAGCCCAGCCTGCCGAACTCGCATTGTTCGTTCAGGTTGCCGCTTTCTCAAAAGTTGACAACGCACAGCGTAAACGAAATGAGATTTCAAAAGCTCTGTTTCCGGCGCGCGTTCTCACGGACCGTAACGGGTTGAATCTCGTCCTTGTCGGCCCTTACCTGACTGAGTCAGAAGCAAAGAAAGCTCAGTCTGACCTTAATTCAACGTTGCAGATTGCGGAAAGTTTCCTTAAGTTTGTCGAAGTCGAGCCGGCCCGGGTGGTGACCAGCGAGCCCACTTCCGATGCGATCGCGCAAAAATCGGCAGACGCGGCAGCATCGTCTGACGAAAAACCCGCGATGTCGGACGGTTGGTATGTGCGAGTCGGTTCATATAAGAATCTGGGCAATGCGAAAACAAGCAGTTTGCGGGTGCAAAAATTGCAGTTGCCGACTGCCATCACCAAGGAACATGACTTCAACGTGCTCATGGCAGGCCCGTTTCAGGATAAACAGACCGCCGAGAACGCGAAGGATACAGTATCGAAGGCATTGGACGTGAAGGACGCGTATCTTGTCAGGGTCGGGTCGTAGTATCGGCGTGCATCCAAGGTCGCTCTTGTGAATTCTTTACAATTCAGTTTCGTAATGTTAGATACTTGTTGCCAGAAATTGCAGCAGATTGCAGCAGATACCCAGCGCCGCGTTCCATGGCGAAAAACGTTGAAACCGCAAAATTAGTACGGTAACTACTATTGTCTTCATTAATTATCGACATCGGATTGGTTGTCGTAGTATTGCTGTCGTTCTTGATCGGAGCATTCCGTGGTTTCTTACGATCATTTCTATCGGTGGTGTCGTGGGTAGTGGCGGCTTGGGTGACATGGAAATTCGGCGCGTGGGCGGTTCTGCTGCTGGAAGGTTGGAATGTGACACCGATCGTGCAGGTAATTGTTGCACGTCTCGGCGTATTCTTCGTTGTTTTGTTCGTGATGTCGGTCATCGGTCACCTCGTGGCCGCATCGGTCAGCTCTGACGGAATTGCAAGTGTGGACAGGACACTGGGTGCGGCATTCGGCATAGTCCGGGGTCTTGTCATTGTTGTGCTCCTGGCTGTTGCATTCGCCTATCTCTTGGGGACGGATCAGCCGCTGTGGGAGGATTCGATTCTGTTGCCAGCCATTGAACCATTTGCGAAAATCGTTCAACAGCTCATCTCTGACGTCAGTGAGGTATGATGTTCTAGAGTGACAGGCGTTTTGAATCCATGTCCCTGATTAATTTTCAACTATTGCAGATGACGGAGATATAGCATGTGTGGAGTGGTTGCAATGCTCACTGGAGGAGACGCTGGGCATGAAATATACGAGGCACTGACAATACTTCAACATCGGGGGCAGGACGCTGCCGGTATTGTAACCAGTGACGGACAGCGAGTGTATTCCAGAACCGGCCGAGGCCTGGTCAGGGATGTGTTTTCGACCGAGTCCCTCAATGATCTGAAAGGATCTGCCGGAATCGGGCATGTTCGCTACCCGACTGCCGGTGCAAATACCGAGGCAGAATGCCAGCCATTCTATGTCAACTCACCGTTTGGGATCGCGCTTGCCCATAATGGCAACCTCATCAACGCGATCGAATTGGGTGAGCAGGTGTTCAAAGGCGACCGTCGGCAGATCAACACCAGTTCCGATTCCGAAATCATGCTCAACGTACTGGCCTACGAACTTTCGACAAAGGTTCGCAGGACTGGGGGAGAACTGACACCGAATCACGTTTTTCATGCGGTCGAAAAGGTTTTCAAACGTTGCAAAGGGGCCTTCTCCGTGACCGTCCTGATTGTTGGAATTGGAATTTTGGCATTTCGGGACAAGAACGGCATTCGTCCTTTGATATATGGCACCCGCGAGGTCAATGGCAGAAAGGACTTCGCGTTCGCTTCAGAAAGTGTCGTCCTAAACGTCATGCAGTACGAGATCGAAAGGGATGTCCTGCCCGGCGAAGCCATTTTCGTCGACATGGATGGTAATATTCATAGCAGGCAGTGTGCGGCTGATGCCAGTCCGTCGCCGTGTATTTTTGAATATGTCTATCTCTCAAGACCTGATTCGATGATTGATCGAATCTCAGTCTATAAGACCCGCTTGCGGATGGGAGAATGGTTGGGCAAACGTCTGCTGGAACAGTTTCCGAATCACGATATCGATGTGGTGATGCCGGTACCGGACACCAGCCGGGCTGCCGCGTTGCAACTGGCCCATACAATCGGCGTGAAGTATCGGGAAGGTTTCATAAAGAACCGATACTTCGACCGTACTTTTATTATGCCGCTGCAGGCACAAAGGAAGTATTCGGTCAGACACAAGCTGAATGCCATCAACTTGGAGTTTGAGAACAAGAACGTCCTGCTGGTAGACGATTCTATCGTCCGCGGCACCACCGCGAAGCAGATCGTGAAACGGGCCCGGGAAGCAGGTGCCAGGATGGTCTATCTGGCTTCTGCGGCACCACCGGTTCGATATCCGAACGTATATGGTATCGACATTCCCAGCCCGGAAGAGCTCGTTGCTACGAATCGTACCACTGATGAGGTTTGCGAGTGGATCGGTGCGGACTTTGTCCTTTATCAGCGTCTGGAAGATCTGATTGAGTCGGTTCGCACGACCAATTCAGATGTTGATGTTTTCGAGACTTCGGTTTTCAGTGGTGAATATGTTACAGGGGATGTGTTGCCTGAGTATCTGTCGAAAATCAGTGAGGAAAGAAAGGACTCTAACCGTGAACAGGAAGGCGCTTCATTGCTTGAATTCAAGACGAAGCAGGCTGTCGGCTAGATGACAGATCAGCAAAAGGGCGCATACAGGTTGATTTCACCGTTCGGACTGATTCGTATGACACCATCATTGCCACTATCCCAGTCACCGAGCACATAACGATACGCAGCACGCCCGTTCACGGTCAGTTTGTGAACCGCGGTTCTATGTACATGGCCGTGGATCAGTATCCGTACATCATGTCGATGCATGGTTTGTGCGACAGCGTCGAGGTTGACGTCCATCAACTCCTCATTCTTTTCGATCTTTCCCGTTTCACTCTGCATGCGCATGTCCCGCGCCCGGTCGTGGCGCTCGTGGACGGATAGTTTCAGGACTTCTCTTTGCCACTCGGGGTCCAGGACGATTTCCCGGTAGCGTTGATGCCCGACATCATCGGTGCAAAGACTATCCCCGTGCATCAGCAGGATGGCTTCATCATTGACTGTGATTATGTATGGATCAGGAATCAGCGTTCCGTTGAAGTGGTCGATGAAACTGTTCCCGATCAGGAAGTCCCGATTTCCATGCATGATGAATATTCTGACTCCCGATTCCGATAAGTCCTTGAGCGCCTCGACCGCAGGTCGGTGACCAAGCAGGTCCAGTCCGTCATCGCCAATCCAGTATTCGAACAGGTCGCCGAGAATATACAACTGTACCGCATCCGACTTGATTGATTCGAGATATTGCCGGAACCGGCCATAGGTATCCGTGTTTTTGGGGTCCAGATGGATGTCGGAAATCAGATATATGGCCATCAGGGGAATTTGAACGGGTGTGTCACAACAATTCTCATATTAAAACGTGTTTGCTGACAGGTTGTCGGATTTTTCGGCAACGAAAGTTCGCGGTGAGCTGGAATTTAATCCCCGACCGTCGAAATATCAATTGGACAAGGTAGATTCAGGAATAAAATATCATTCGACCTGAACTTCTTATCGTCTCCTTGCCGTGCGGATCAACCAGTCTTTTCCGCAGCAGCCCGGGGATGCCGGATCAGCACACGCGAATCACACTCGGAGACTTGGTATCAACTTATCTTGCGACAGTTTATGGACGGAAACCCGATCAGAATCTATAACAGCCTGACACGGCGAAAGGAGAATTTCGTCCCGATCAGGGAAAATCGTATTGATATCTACGTATGCGGAATGACCGTGTACGACTACTGTCATCTTGGTCATGCACGAGTCATGGTCGCGTTCGATTCTGTGATCCGCTACTTTCGTTATCGGGGGTACAAGGTCAGATATGTCCGAAATATTACCGACATTGACGACAAGATCATCAAGAGAGCCAACGAGATGGGTGAGTCGATTCAGTCTCTGACCGATCGTTTCATTGGATTTATGAATGAGGATCTTGATGCACTGTCAATTGTGAAACCTGACCACGAACCGCGTGCCACACAATACATTCCGGAAATTATCGACATGATTTCCCGTCTGGTTGAGAAAGGATTCGCGTATGCGGCAGATAACGGTGATGTTTATTATCGAACGCGGATGTTTGAGAACTATGGCGAACTGTCCGGGGAGAATGTCGATGATCTGCGGGTGGGTGCCCGGGTCGAACCCGACGAGGTGAAAGAAGACCCCATTGATTTTGTGCTTTGGAAGCACTCAAAGCCCGATGAGCCCAAATGGCCGTCACCGTGGGGTGATGGACGGCCCGGTTGGCATATTGAATGTTCAGCGATGTCAACCTGCCTGCTCGGTGATCATTTTGACATTCATGGCGGCGGCAGAGACCTGCTGTTTCCACATCATGAGAATGAGATTGCCCAATCGGAAGGTGTCAGCGGCGGGAAATTTGTCAATCTGTGGATGCATAACGGCTATTTGCAGATCAATGCTGAAAAAATGTCCAAGTCACTGGAGAACTTCCTGACGATTCGAGAGATTCTTGACCAAGACAGGGACCGGATCAGGATCGGAGAGATTCTGCGCTATGTTTTTCTGTCCAGTCATTACCGAAGTCCACTGAACTATAGTGATGACAGCTTGAAAAATGCAAGACTTGCGCTGCGGCGAATCTATATGGCAATCCACAAGACCGAAGAAATAGATATTCCTGCGGTCGCAGAAACAGATTCGCGCCTGTGTGCCAGATTTCGCGCCGCAATGGACGACGATTTCAATACGCCGGATGGACTTGCGGTGATTTTTGATTGTGTCCGGGAGTTGAATCGGGCTGTGAAGTCGGATTCCCTTGATCGGATCGGCGTACTGAAAAACACACTCATGGAGCTGGCTGGATCTTTAGGGCTGGCAAATATGGAACCTTCGAGATTTTTAGGCGTCGGAGGGGCTTTTGACGATGCGGATGATGGTATCGGGCAACTGGTGATGCAGCGGGAAGCTGCACGTCGCGAGCGGGATTTTGCCACGGCCGACCGGATCCGGGCTCAACTGACTGAAATAGGAGTAGAGATCGAGGACCGCCCGGACGGTACCACAGTATGGCGACGGGCCTGATTTTCGAATATTGCTACTGATGTGGTTTGGCTGCGAAAACCAATAATTGGAATGTTACGAAAGACTTGAGCTTCTATGCTGTTGCTGAGAGAATAAAACTACTCTGTGACTCACGTTTTATCATTTTGCCTTATTCAAAAAAATGATCTTTTGAAACAAACGGATCACAAGCGAGTTTGTCTGCACATTCTGCAATCAAAACTCGATCAATTTCAAGTGCTAGTGCCACAGCGTCATCCCAATGCTCACGAATCGGCACCCGACCGTCACGAAACTGTGGGACAACTTCTTTGCTCGTTTCGTCAAAAACGTTACTAAGCGGTGTAACGACACATGGTTCATCTATATTTGGAAATGGTATGGCATCAAAAGATACAGGTCTAAATTTTGGGTAACTAATCTTTCTCGCTGTGACGTTCCTGAGAGCCACTCGCCCAAGAGTCGAGTTAAGCCAAATTGCGATTGCTTTTGCGTGTTCAAATGAGATTGGGGCGTTACCGATTTCAGGTAATACAGGCATCCATGAATAACCAATGACAGGTGTTTTCGATGCTACCGCTACTAAGCGTGACCCTGAGCTGTCGTGACTATCGGCTACCAATAAATGAGAGCGATACTTGCTCATCATTTGACTATCTTTCTCGAGTCTTGCCGCATAATTCCTGTCACTTTCATTTGGTAGGCGAGAGAGTCGTATCCACTTCGTAAAACGTCCAGCCAGACTTTTCTGAGAATCCTTGCCTACTCCGCTAATTGCTGGTTCGGAACTTTCGACTGGCTCATCAAAATGCTCATATTTCTTGTTTGATGATGTCGTCATGCGCCAGTCTCCTCCTGCCGAGTCAACTTGGAAGTGAGCATAACCTCTAAGTATCGAATCGTCCAACGCGCCATCGCCCCCCCCCTTTTTTTGCTCTTCTTGACTTGATTAAATCAGTCCGTAGATGTGTTGAACAAGTTATTGCTTGTCGAGCAATATTTGCTAACGTACAATCTGCGAACACAGCAGGAGTCCAATCTCCTTTCATAACTAAATCGTAGTCCCAGAACAGACTTGAGCCTTCAAACGCCTCATTTCTCACTGCTTTATCTATAATCTCGTAGGCTTCTTCAATCGATTGAGGAAAGCGGTGTAAATTGATAAATAACGTAGGATTATCCTTGTTCGCCTCAACATTTGACATCACAATCAAACATTCGTTGATATTGGTGTTCCAACTCATGTTGAAGTTGGAGGGTTGATGACAAGTCAGTACATAATCGATATGTGCTGCAGTAGCGTAGATTTTTCTAGTTTCCCGAGCCTCCTCTGAAGACAAAACAGTTGTCGGTCGAACAAGGCCCAATACTCCATTTGATTTGCTGATTAACTTCAGCGATAAAATTTCAAACAGCATCGCGATCGTTGTTTTTTTACCTTTTAGTAGTGGTTCGATTTCTGCTAGTTCATTCCATACTTGAGACAAACGCCCGCGTATGGCGTTTTGTATCTCTTTGTTAAATTTCGAACCGATGTCCTTCCAAGGCGTGTAGGGTGGATTCATAAGATTAAAATAAGGTGGTGAGGTGCAGAGGTCGTCACCTAGGCTCGTATGTTTAGATTCGTTACTTGATTCCATGTCAACTCGGAAGTTGACATCTCTGTGGTGTAACTTATTCAACCGATCCGGACGCGGAATTATTCGATCATCCAATATTAAGGTTATTGATAGTCGTGCAACGGCTATCTGTAACCATGTTGAACGA
>JAPPIB010000045.1 GCA_028820695.1 Acidiferrobacterales bacterium
AAATACTGGCCGGATTATACGATAAACAATATGGGCAATCAAGTATATAATCCCCTAAATGTTGATATCAACATTTGAACGACAGTTGTCGGGCGGGATTGGCACCCGCCAGATTAAGGTACCTTTGCCTAGGCTTTTAGTGACTTGCAATCAAGAATATGTGAAACACGGCTTGATTTCTTTGTCTGCATTTCAGCCCGAAAAACCCGCTGCAACCTGTGTCACATCAGTCGATCAACGAAAGCGATTCGGTATTTCCATCGACTGACAACGCCTGTCCGCTGATCTTCGCACCTCGCTTCGAACAGATGAAAAGGGCCATCTGTGCAATGTCCTCGGCCTCTACAAAACTCTTCAACGAAATCTGACTGACAAACTGTTCGCGGACTTTGCTCTGATCGACTCCTCTGGTTTTGGCCTCATCGTCAATCACACGATCCATTCTCGCACCTGACACGGGGCCCGGACAGATGGCGTTGACCCGAATTCCATATCCGCCGACTTCCATTGCCAGAGATTTGGTCAATCCAATGATGCCCCACTTTGCAGATGCATAAGGTGTCCGTAAAGGATACCCGTGGGTGCCGGCGGTCGAGGACAAATTGACAATCGAACCGCTGCGTCGTTCCTTCATTGCCGGCAAAGCCTGACGACAGCACAGGAATGTGCTGATCAGATTGACTCGCAAAGTGTCCAGCCACGACTGCAATGGCAAAGTTTCCAGAGGCCCGTTCGGACCGGATATCCCGGCATTGTTGATGAGAATATCCAGCTTGCCGTCAGTTTCGTTCCGGAGCGCAACGAAGAGGTCATCAACTTCCTGTTCAGAACCTGCATCGGCGACTTGGCCGCGAATTTTGCGACCACTTGCATTCAATTCGTCAATTCGGTCCCTGTCAATGTCGCACACCCATACCATCGCGCCTGCAGCTTCGAATGCATGTGCAATCGTATAGCCGATACCTGAGCCACCCCCGGTAACCAATACGTTTTTCCCTTCCAGGCTGTTCATCGGTTTCCCCTATCTCCTAGATGTCGAGTATCAGTCGATCCTCTCCCGCCGCAGCGCGGGATATACATACCATCATCAGACTGTCATGAGATTTTTCAGTTTCTGTCAGTACTGAATCACGATGCTCCACATTTCCAAACAAGACCTTGGTGCGGCAAGTTCCGCACAGTCCTTCGGTACAGGAAAAATCGGTTGTAATATCCTGCGCCCGCAGTGCGTCAAGTATGCTTTGGTCCTGCATTACCCTGATTGTTGTCTGCCGCCTGGCCAACACCACCTCAAACTCACTGTTCACCCAGTCGTCTGACGGTGCCTGTCGAAACTTCTCAGTATGGACGGAATCATCAGGCCAGGTCTTTGCCGCTGATCTCGCATCCGCCATCAATTGACTCGGTCCGCAGATGTATAAGTGCGCTCCCTCGGGTCGTTTTGACAGAACATCTTCCAATGGAATGCCCTGCTGTGGATCGCCGTCGTCGTAGTGAACTGTCAGACAGTCTCTGGCAACGTTCTGAATCTCATCGATGAATGCAGCCTCGAGCCGATTGCGCTCACAATAATGAACCTCATACGCGGCCCCGATTGAATTGAGTCGATGACACATGCTCAGGATCGGTGCGACACCAATCCCACCTGCAATCAACAGATGATACGGTGCGGATTCATTCAGGCTGAAGTTGTTCTTCGGATAGCCGGACTCGATGCTGGCACCAGGGCGAACAGTTTCATGAATCCACTCGGAGCCGCCGCGGCTGTTGCTGTCCCTCAGCACTCCAATCACATACCGATGTCGTTCAGAAGGATCATTGATCATCGAATAGGATCGCCGCTCGTCTCCTGCACCGACTATCAGGTCGATATGCGAACCTGCGATAAACTCCGGAAGTTCCCTTCCCTGCTCACCTTGCAGTTCAATTCTCAATGTGTCTTCGGTAGTTGGCTCGATACTCGACACTTTCAGTTTCAACCGTTGAAAACCAACCGAGTCCGGGAACTTCTGCCCATCTCTCAACATCAATCGGCTGACCGGCTGACCATGAACGATGTGACTGTCAAGTATCTCATCAATATCCGACTCACTTTCGTAGTGGTACCAAACGCCGTCAGGATAGATCACCATCGTGGGACCGAGTTCACAACGCTCGAGACAGCCGGAATTGTTGACACGGACATCATCAATACCGAGTTGCTTTGCGCGTCGTTTCATATATTCGCGCAACTCGACCGAGCCTCGTGCTTTGCAACAACTCCTCGGATGATCCGCTACGCGCTCGTTAAC
Source organism: Acidiferrobacterales bacterium (assembly GCA_028820695.1). Classification (NCBI taxonomy): domain Bacteria; kingdom Pseudomonadati; phylum Pseudomonadota; class Gammaproteobacteria; order Acidiferrobacterales; species Acidiferrobacterales bacterium. Next base: position 2,292 of record JAPPIB010000045.1, read on the forward strand.
GCAGCAAAAAATGTGTTTTCTGTAGTGCAATCTGACCTCTTACTGATATGAAATGGGTTTGCATCTGAGATATTGGCTTGGATATCCAATATCTACGCCCAACCGGTCCGCCGCATGCCAGGGCCAACGTGGATTGTAGAGCATGCCTCTTGCCAGCGCGACGATATCCGCATCGCCATTCGCAATGATTGAGTTGGCGTGTTCGGCTTCCGTGATCAAGCCCACAGCAATCGTGGCAATTCCCGCACGTTGTCGAACCGCACGCGACAGATGCACCTGATAACCGGGCCCGGATGTAATGTCTTGATGCAACGATATGCCACCACTTGAAACATCGATCCAGTCGCAGCCGAGATCTTTCAGTTTCCTTGCAAATTCTACCGTATCGTCTAAACTCCAGCCGCCTTCAATCCAATCGGTAGCGGATACTCTTACACCGATAGGCTTGTCATTCGGCCACACATGCCGCACCGATTCGAACACACTCAGTGGAAATCGCATACGGTTTTGAACAGAACCACCATAACGATCCTTTCGCAAATTTGACACAGGCGACAGAAACTGGTGAAGAAGGTACCCGTGTGCGGCGTGCAACTCGATCGCATCAAATCCAATTCGCTGGGCGCGCTCGGCCGAACTGGCAAAGGCCTCAATCAAAACCGTCACTTCTGCTTGGGAGAGCGCCTCGGGCTGATGTGCGGTCTCATCGGCCGCAATTGCTGACGGGCCTACCGGTTGCCAACCGCCCTGCTCGGGAGGTACGTAGTGCCGGCCCTCCCAAGGAGGCCCGGTCGAAGCCTTTCTACCCGCATGGGCAAGTTGTACACCGATGGGAACATCGCCGTAGTTTGTGCAGAAATCCACCACTTTGCGCAACGCCTTCTCATTGTCATCACTGTAAAGGCCCACACAGTGGGGGCTGATTCTGCCACGCGCCTCGACGTTTGTCATTTCAGTAAACATAAGGCCGGCACCACTGATGGAAAACTGTCCCAAGTGCATCATATGCCAGTCTGATACGCAACCATCAACGGACGAATATTGACACATGGGCGAAACCATGATGCGGTTGCCCAGTTCGAGCTGACGAAAGGAGATGGGGGAAAACAGCGCGGGTAAAGACTTGCTCAACGGAACATCCTTGATATTTTCGTTGCTGATTCAGCGTACAATGCGCGGTCTGATTCCTGTATACGAACACGGATAATCAATACGGATTATATTTGTATTGGATTGTCTCAGGCTTGCCCATGAACGACACTGCCGCCCCAGACCACGCCCAATTGGCCGAGATGATTGATTTTGCGCAGTCTCTTGCAGATGGGGCTCGGGCTATAGCGTTGCGCTACCATCGGAAGGAACCGAAAAACTGGGTGAAATCCGATCATACCGACGTCACCGAAGTTGATTTGAGCATCGAAGAATTTATCCGGGAGAAGATCACTGCCGCCTATCCGAGTCATGGAATTTACGCAGAGGAACTCGGCGATTCTGATTACTCATTTTTCAAGTGGTGCATTGACCCGATCGACGGAACTGAACCTTTCATCTTCGGGCTTCCCACTTTTGGCGTGCTGATTGCCCTCACCTGTGATCTCATTCCGATTCTGGGCATCATCGAATCACCCGCAATGCAACAACGGTGGGTCGGAGCGGCAGGCTTTGGAACGACATTTCAGGGCGAGCCATGCAATACCAACGCAGAAGGCGTGCTAGCGCAAGCAGCCGTATTTTCAACATCGATTGACATGTTTACCGAAAGTGAGCGCGAAGTGTTCAATCGGGTTACTGCGAATGCGCGAAAGAGACGATTTGGTGCAGACTGTTATGCATATGGATTGCTTGCTTCCGGTCACATTGATGTCGTAATGGAATCCGATATGAAACCCTACGACATGATGGCTCTGGTTCCTGTCGTAACCGGCGCCGGCGGTGTGGTAACGGATTGGGACGGTCATCCAATCAACATCAAGTCGGGCAGCAGGATTCTGGCATCATCCAATGAAAGGATTCACGAACAATGTCTTGAACTCATCAGGGCAAGCGCAAATTCGTCGTGACTCGAGATATCAGCAATTCGGAAAACCGACAAAACAAGCCCGAATGAGTCTCATACCTTAAACGCCATCTGTCGGCGAATTCGTTCCCGCCATGCAGTCAGGACGCCAGCAGTCGCGATCAGAGTCATCCCGATGACACCATTGGTTGTGGGCAATGTATCAAATAGAGCCTTACCCCAGAATGCGGCAAACAGAAGGTAACTGAAATCCAGTGGGACGAGCCAGCTGCTTTCAGCCGTCTGGTACGCCCTGCTCAGACATATGTTGCCGATCAGATTGAGTACCGACGTGACGACTGCCAATCCTAACACGACCATTGCCAGTGTCGGCCATCCGGTAAATACGAAAGGTGCACGTTGCTGCAATGTCACAGGCAGGGGGAATATTGAAAGCAGCACACTGCCGAGTATTCCGGAGACCAGAAAGGCAACTGCAACGGCGAAAACCATCGCCAACGTGTTTTCCCACCTGCAGGCGCGACGTATGGTGAGAATGTTCAAGGCGTAGAAAAAACCCGCAAGGACTGGAAGGCATTGCACGAGTGTGAATCCCTCTTCCCAGGGAGAGAGCGCAAGAGCCGTGCCACCAAATCCGAGAACGACGGCACCGAATCGCCAGCGTCCTACCTGCTCGCCCAGCACTGGTCCCGCCAAGATGGATACAAACAGAGGATAGGTATACAAGCCAGCTGCCATCTGGGTCAGGGTCAGATAAGGCGCGCCGCCAAAGAAACAGAACATGCAAAAGGTCATCAATAAGGCACGAAAGTAGACTGCGCCTGCTCTTCGAGGAATCAGCAGGTACAATCCACCACCTCCCAATGCCAATAGGACGGCGAAGGTGAAATTGCCGGCGGCTCTCAGCGCTTGGAACTGCCAGTATGATGTCTGAGATGAGATGTCCTTGAACAACGCATCTTGCAAGGCAAGAACAAAAACACCAATGAGCAGCAGCGAAAGTGCTGTGATTGGACGGTCACGCGTTGGATGGCCAAAAAGTGAACGCATAAGGCTTGGATTGATCCATGCGGAATTATGCGAGACTTGCTTCCGGTCTGGGAGGCAGTTCTTCAGGCGAAGGGTAGAGCCGAAACCTCGCCCTTACGAGCGACGCCATCTGTGCTGTGCACGATCACCTTCTGTCCTGTACTCCAGAATTCCCTTTCAATCAGCGACAGGCCGACATTTCTTTCAAGACGCGGAGACCACACAGCACTTGTGATCTGGCCGATCTGACGAGTGCCTGCATGAACCGGCCACGGCTCGGTACAGGTGGGACAGGGACCACCATCAAAAAGGATGCCGCGGATCTGACGCTCTATGTCATGCTCGCAGAGCATTTGCAAGGCATCGCGACTGAGACAATCCACAGTGCCGTTCAGATTGCAAAGCCTGCCCATTCCGAATTCAAAAGGATTGTGTTCACGAGTCATCTCATTTCCATATGACAGAAATCCGCCCTCAATGCGATCGATCAGGTTGGGGTAACCCGGTGCGATCGCATAGGGCTGCCCCGCCTGCCAGACGGCGTCCCAAAGGGCGGAGCCCAAACGACTGTCATTCAGGAATATCTCGAAGCCGCCCTGCCTGGAATATCCGGTGCGAGCGATCAATTGCTGTGTACCGCTGAAGTCGACCCACCCGAATCTGAAAAACCCGATGTCGCGGATGTGGTCCCCGAACAGGTCGCAGACCAAAGACTCGGCCTTGGGTCCCTGCACCGCCAAAGGTGACACATCCGGCTCGCTGACTGTCACGTCAAACTTCCGTCCCAGCGCAAGCCCTTTTGCGAAAAGCAGCAGGTCGGAGTCCGCAACCGATAGCCAGAACCGGTCATCTGAAAGTTTCAGCAAAATCGGATCATTGATCATACCGCCCGTCTCATCGGTTATTGGAAGATAGAGACAATCGCCGGTCTTTGCGTGTGAGATGTCACGCGGAGTCATCCACTGAACAAGTTTCTCGGCATCGCGTCCTGTGATCTGCACCTGACGCTGGCAGGCGACGTCCCAGATTTGCACGTGCTCGCGCAGGTGCCAGTAGTCCTCTTCGATCGTACGGCCATATGAAGTGGGCAAAAGCATGTGGTTGACGACGGAAAAGGCAGTGACGCCAGCAGCCTCGACCGAAGCTGTATATGGCGTGCGGCGCAATCGGCGGGAAAACCTAAGCCCCTCAGCCATGCTCGGTGGAACTCCACAGGGAATAACCGTGCGGCGACAGGATCAGCGGAATGTGATAGTACCCATCAGGATCGGGCATGGTGAAACGGACGACAATCTCGTCCACGATACGCGCACCGCAGGTGCCTGCACTGCGACCCTCCCAATAGACTCCGGTCAAAAAAACCAGTTCGTAGCGAGCTTTCGGATCAGGCACTCCAATCTTCTGCTTCAGACGTCCGCTGTCGTCCATCCTGGTGTCAAATATGATCTGCCCCGAATCAAGATTGACCAGCCGTATCGGGATTCCGCCCGCGTGACTGCCGTCGACACCATTGAGTGTATGGGAGGAGACAACCGCCATCACTCAATCGATGCCTTGTCGCGTTTGTCCGATGTTGCCGCTACAATGGGAGAAATCACCCCGCGGCACTTGACGTTCACACAAGCCGTCTTGCCTGATGCCATTGCTCGCCGCAATGCAGGACCAAGTTCCGCACGGCTGTTTACCAATTCGCCATGTCCACCGAGCCCCTCGAACATGGAGTGAAAGGGAATATCACGGAAATCGGTGGCAAAGTGACTGCCATTGTCAAAGAGGCGTTCCTGTTGCTGACTGATGCAGTCGAGCCCGCCGTTGTTGTCGATGACAACAGTGATCGGCAGCCCTTCCTGAAATGCAGTCTCGATTGACAGTCCCCCAGACAGGTATGCGCCATCGCCGGAGATCACCACAACATTGCTGTCTGGGTGTGTGATCTTGGCTGTAATGCCGAAACTGACTCCGACACCCAGTAGCGAATAGTTGCCCGGGTGCATTATTCCGCCAAGTTTCTTCCCGCGCCAGCCGGCCATGTTCACGGCAATTTCGCTCCAGAAGTGCGTATTGCCACCGTCGAAAATCAACCAATCGTCTGCGGACAGTTCTGACTGCACATCGAGGGCGAGCTGCAGCGGATGCATCTTTCCGCCCGCAGTTTCATCATTGGCACTTTCTTCAGCGATATGCGTCTCCCAATCGGCAACCCACGAGGAGCGGCGCTCGGTCTGAAGGTCGAACCAGGGTTTGAAGGTTCGACCAATGCCGGAGAGGGCATCCAAAAACGTACCGGGGTCCGACAGCAGTACCTCATCCGCAGCATAGTTGTTATCGAGTTCTTCTGACGAGCCGTTCACGCAGATCAGCCTGGTTTCCTTGCGAAAAAAAGGCGGATTGCCAAAGTTCATCTGGTTGTCGAGCCGTCCACCGACCATCACTACAACATCCGCTTCGTGGATTGCGGGCTTCGATGGGTGGTACTGATGAAAGTCAGCAAGTCCCATGTAGGGTATGCTGCCCTCGTCGAGAAGCTTGGTGTGGTAGGGTACGTTGAATATCGGCATCTGCAAAACTTGCCCCATGAAGTCAAGTTTGTCCTCTGCGCCAGACCACCAGACTCCATGACCGCCGATCACAATCGGCCGTTCAGCGTTGCGGATGATGCCTAAGAGGCGATCGAGTTCGGTCGGATTGGGCCAAGCGCGCGGAGTTGGGCGCACACCGCGAATCCACGGCCGGTCGTCACAGCCCGCGTTCTCATCAAACGACGAGAACATGATGTCGACCGGCAAGCTGACGTGTACCGGCCCTGGATACCCGGTCGTCGCAGCCTGCCATGCACGATCGACAAATTCCCTGATGCGTTCGCCGTCAGTAATCTGAACGGAATACTTCACCAGCGGTGCGGCAATTGCAACATCGTCAATTTCCTTGAAACCACCCGCACCCTGCCGCTTGAGTGTTGACGATCCGGTGACAAATATCACTGGCGAACGTTCGCCGCCCGCCTCCAGCATAGCGGGTACGGCATTTGCAAATCCCTCGGGTCCAACCAGGCACACTGACGGCTTTCGGGTAATGCGTGTGTATCCGTCAGCCAGATGCCCCGCAACCTGTTCGTGGGGACAGTTGATCACCGGGATTCGGCATTCCATGAATCCCTCAAGGGCCGGATTGCAAAAGCCGCCTGCGAGAGTAAATACCTGATCCACCCCCTTGTCAGTCAGCGCACGGGCTAGCAACGCGCCGCCGCGAATCTGCCTGTCCTGTCTCATGCCGAGGCTAATCTATCTTCAATTTCTGATCGCCACTGCGAGCGGGCGCGACTGATCTGGTTTCCCATCACTCGTGTCGCGGTCAGGTTCAAATACGACGCCTGACCATAGTTCACCCGTCGAGCTAACCCCAAGCTGAGCGATTGCGGAGTCCAGGTCCTTGGTAAAACAATCGAAGAGCGACGAAAGACCGTTTGCGCCAGCGGCTCCCAAGGCGAACAGAATCGGGCGTCCGAGCATGACAAAATCCGCACCGAGTGCAAGAGCCTTGACCACGTCCTCACCGTTGCGGACACCGCTGTCAAAAAGCAGCGGTATATCGGTGCCAAGGGCATCACGAACTCTTGGAAGAAGATCGATTGACGCCGGCACACTATCCAATTGCCGGCCCCCATGATTTGAAACATACACGGCATCGACACCCCCGTCCCGGGCGCGAATCGCATCCCACGGACCGGTAATCCCCTTGACGATGAGGTGTCCCTTCCATTTTCTTCGCAACTTGGCGAGGAATTCCCAATCTGCTCCTGCCCGGCTGGCATCGCGAACAAAACTGTCGCCTGGGCCGATGTTTTTCGGAGAGGGGATGCCCGCTACGAGGGTAGACAGAGTCCAGCGCGGGTGTGACGCAAAATCAAGGAAGGATGTCACGGTCAGATGAAAGGGTACATTGAATCCATTTCGCTGATCGCGAACTCGTCGCGATACCTGCGGAACATCGACAGTCACCACCAAGGTATCGTAACCGGCACTGGCAGCACGATCCACTGCAGCCAGCGTTGACTCCTCGGATTGTCCGAAGTACAGTTGAAACCAAGCGCAGGACCCGGCCCACTCGCGCATCTCTTCGAGTGTACTTGACGCAGCGGAAGACACGCATACCGGCATGGAAATACGTGAGGCCGTCTCGGCGAGAATTCGATCTGCACCCGGACAGACCAGATTGCACATTCCCATCGGTGCGATTCCGAACGGAACGCCGAACTTCTGTCCCAGGAACTGTGTCACCAGACTGCGGGAAGCGACATTCTCCATGACACGCGGCTGCAGGCAGATATCGTCAAACCGCGCCTCATTTCGTTGCATTCCAACCTCTCTGCCTGCGGCGCCATCGATAAAATCGAACACCAGACGCGGCAATCTTTGTTTCGCCATTCGGCGCGCATCTTCGGTTGAATACAATCTGGTTCGAGTCGTCGACATAGGACGGTGAGTTTCGCAGGACTTACAGGTGTGGCGAATCAGACAGTTGTGACAATCGCAATATCAGGAATCAGGCTTGTTGAAAGGTAAAAAGTTTACAAATGTGTCTGATACAGATGGATTGCATGGGTGTTCGGATCGCGCTGAGCAGCGCTCATCCGGTGGAAAATTCGAACCCATTCACTGCGGATGTATTCCACAGCCGAAAATATACCCGTCATGCAGGACTGCCCAAGTCGATTTCGCTACGATTTCACCGGATGCTGGATCTATAGCCTGGTAGTCTGCCCAGGCACCGCCAGGATTGGCGGCATCAATAAGAACCTGGCCGACGTTTACTCCGGCCGGGTCAATGATCTCACGGATATCCAAACCGACAAATGACGGCGCTAGCGCATGGGCGACCATTTTGCCATCGGCGGCATCCATAACAAATATGAATAGATCCCAGTATCTGTAATCCGGTGCCGGCTCCTGATTAAACCGCTCAAATGCCGCGGCTGCACCCTTTAGGTCGTAAAGAACAATGGCTTGCGCAACCATAACCTTAGCTTGCGCCCGTGTACCTCGTTCTTTACCAGTCTCGGCAGCTGACGCTGGCGACGCTAACAGTAAAATGCACGCGATAAAGGCAACATAAGCCGCAGCCGCACGTCCCTTGTTGAGAATTTCTCTGCGCTTTGAACTGCTTTCGTTGTTAAATGGTATTGAATGACCTGTCACGTTGTTCTCCCCCTCTTCGGTCGTTGAATGTCTTTAATTTCAGCAACTGAACACCAAATAAATTATACAGTTCCTGAGAATGCTCATATAAAGCAATCCGTAATTCGGGATGCTTATGCACGATTGTTGTGGGAGTTGCAGATACCGGAATTGATATCGACAGGTGGTTTAATTGACGTAGAACATGCGTTTATTTCAGACAGGGATATGCAACCAGCGTTATACCGTCGCTCAAAGCCCAATCGATACGATCACCCTGCTCGAAAAAAAATCGTCTGAAACGGATGCGGACGATGGTTCGACTTCGTTACGCTGGCAGGTTTGAACGGTAAGAATTCGAGATCATGACGGATTAACGATTGTCAGTTTCTCAATGATTTGACCATTTGCAAGTCGTCGCTAAACAGGGTTCTACATTCAGCTAAAAGTGCAACAGCCGATTTTTACGAAAGGCGAGCCCTCCAACCGAAATTCATCCCATTTCCCACGTGCGGCCTCAAATTACGGTGATTGTGCAATGAGGCAGATAATTTTTCCCAATTGCAACCTTCGGTCGCTTCAATTTTCTAACGTGCTCATTTCAGAGGTCTTCCAGAATTCTGCATGCCGAAACAGCCCGAATTTGCTCACTCAGCGGGAATGACTTCTCCCCCGGATAGATCACATCAATTTGACTTAATTGAAGATCGTTGAGAGCGGAGCGCATGGACGGAGTAATCGCAGGTGCAGAAGTGCGTTTTACATCAAATCCTCGGAGTCTGCCCCCCTGCTCTACCAATAGATCAATTTCAGCGCCTCTATTCGTTGCCCAGAAATAACTCTCGCAGTCTCCAACCTGCAATATCTGTATTATGCTGTCAATGATGAAACCTTCCCAGGAAGCACCGATTTTCGGGTGATTTTTCAATTCTTCCATGCTTTTTAAATTCAATAACGTGTGCAGTAAACCTGGATCACGAAAATAAACCTTTGGAGATTTTACTTGCCGTTTAGCGATATTGGCAGTCCACGGCTTAAGGCAGCGTAACATAAATGTTGATTCCATCACATCGAGATATCGACGAACAGAAGTGTGTGACACGCCGAATGCCCGTGACAGCTCGGCACCATTCCAAATCTGTGCGTGATAGTGTGCCACCATCGTCCAGAACCGCCTCAGCGTTGAACTTGCAATTCCGATTCCAAGTTGAGGAATATCGCGTTCTAGAAAGTTTCGAATAAACTGGATTCTCCAACGAAAACTCTCTTCATCAGTGGCCGCCGTCAGTGAAAGCGGAAATCCACCGCGAGACCACAGCATATCGAACTGTCTGCGGTTTACTTCAGACATGGAAATCCCGGGCAGTTCATAGTATGCCAGTCGTCCGGCCAGCGATTCACTGCCTTGTTTCAACAAAGATGGTGCAGCACTTCCCAGAATAAGAAAGCTCGCTGGACGGTCTTTGCGATCAGCTAAGACTCTAAGAATCGGAAATACTTCGGGTAACCTTTGAATCTCGTCAAGGACAACTAGCCCTCGCAGTGGTGACAGAGTGAGCATCGGATCGGAAACTTGCGCCACATCCAAGGGCGATTCGAGGTCAAAAAAATGACTCTGTTCGTGCCATTGCCGCATCAGCATCTGAGCAAGTGTAGTCTTGCCAACCTGACGAGCCCCAATCAGTGCGACAACGGGAAATTGTCTGATCAGGCTTTTTATGTTTGCCAAGTGATTTTCGCGTTCAATCACCTGTTTTTTCCATATAGCTGCAATTCAAAGCGAATCGAGTCGGAGAACAGCTTCCGACTTTGATTCTCCACTCTACCCACCCCCATCCGCGATGGTGCTGTACATTCATCAATACAGTCAAAAGCGAACAATTCAAATGTAGTAATATGTACATATAATGTTCATATTACAACGTACGAAAGAAAGATCTGTGTTGATTATTTACGCATTTTTATGCTTTTAAAGCATGTTTCCAGATCGAATATCAGACTTTGTAAATTGATTGTTCTGCATCGGTAGAATCGCATTTACCGCGGAAAAAACCGAGCAAGCGCATAGTGAACTGAAATCTGAACTGAGTATTCGCATGATCAGTGAGGAAATTCAACCGGTATCGACAACCAAAACGTTCCTTCAACTTTGTCTTCAAATTCAAGTGAGCAATCGCATGATACTTGGACATCGATTCGATTCAAAATTGTTTGGTCACCGCCCCAGCAGATGACGACTGTACCGGTCAGTTCGTTGTAAGCAAAATCACATTCAAATTTCCTGTGAATATACTCATTGCAGATTGCTGGTGTTTCAGGTCAGCACACGAAGTGCTGTTTCCGGTGCTTTGTCGAGTATTCGTAACAAGGCGCGAGCGGCACCTGCCGGATAGCGCTTGCCCTGTTCCCAATTGCGGATTGTTTCCGGAGACACGTCGATACGCCGTGCCATTTCTATCTGACTGAGGCCCATCCGTCGTCGGATGCGGCGCGTATAACGCGCCATGTTCTGCAAATCCTCAATCTCATCTTCCTGTTCCTGCAATGTGATTTGCGCTTCCGTGGTCGCGTCTACCATCGCAAAGTCAATTTGTCCTTTGGGAATTGTCGAAGGATCGCCTGGATCAATCTTGATACGTATTGTGCTCATAGCATATAACCTCCTTTCGACTGGCCTTACGGGCCGAGATGATGCGAATAACTGGTCCGCGCACCGTGTAAACGACAACATAGGTCTGTTCGTCAATCATGTCGAGCAACCGGTAGCGACTTTCACCATAATCACGCCGCTCATCTTGAACAACAACTCGATGAGGATCGAAGAAAGCGCGTACAGCATAGGCGAAGCCGAAGCCGCGACGCTCGACACAGATATTGCTTTTTGTACCGTCCCATTCAAACTCCATTCTTAAAGCATAGGCCAATGGCCTATACTTGTCAAATTGTGATTTCCGGATTGATGTGAGCTTGAATGAACTCGATTGGCCACCGGCAGGATTCCTCAGCGCAGCCAGATTGCCCGGCCTAGTTAATGCCAGAGGGTACGCGGTGAGGCCATGAATTTGCTGATCACAAGACCAGCAAGGAGCTGAACTGGTCCGTGAAGACCGGTGCCTAGCGAACTTTATTGAATTCATTGCCGATGGTGCAAAAGCAATGCTGTGAGTAAAGCGTTGGAAGATACAGAAAAACGAGTCAACGCACTCCAAGTGGGATTGGAGGGTTTACGAAACGCCAGAAATAGACTCTTTGAAACCCCACCAAGGGAATGAATTGAGGCGAAATTCGAGAATGTAAAAAGTCTGTAAAAAAGGCAATTCTTCTCAAGCAGGTGAAGCACTGAGAGAGTTCTTGGGGCCGGCCAACCCTTGAAGCAATATATCCAGATATTGGCAAACCATACTTTGTTGCCAGGAGTTCAATCAATACAATCGCCCATCTCCAAAAAGCGTCGCATGGAAGAGATGCGGACGAAGGTTCGACTACGTTACGTTGGTGGACCTGGACGGTAAGAATCCGTACCATTATCGCAATTCCTATCCAATGTGCAGTCATTGGTACCAGACAAGCTCCGATTTACCAACATATTGCCAAGAAAGCTCTCCATCTTAAAGAACTCGGATTGAGTAACAGCAAAATTGCCAAACACCTTAATGTCAATGACAAAATCATTGCCAAAGCATTGAATTGCATCAACGAATGAGCCAAGTCAAAAAATTCATCGGCGATATCTTAAGCGGATACATTTCACGCTGCATTTTTGCGCGCAATAGCCAAATCGTAATTTGCCTGCCGTCGCATCCAAAATTCCGCGTTACTCCAGCCGATTCGTTCCAACGCCAAAGCCAAATTGGCCGTAATGGGCTGACGACCGGACAATACACGGTACAAAGTAGTTCTTGATATCCTTAGCTTGCGCGCCGTGTCCGTTACTGTCATTTCAGAATCACTTATACAATCGCGCAATGTTCCTCCGGGATGAGTTGGATAGTACGCACTCATAATTTCTTCGTCCCCCTTCAAATACTAGTGATAGTCAATTAGGTCCACATCTACAGCCTCTTCATCTTCAAATCGAAAAATCAACCGCCAGTTTCCAGATACTCGAATGCTCCAGTACCCCGTAAGAGTTCCTTTCAGAGGATGTAGTTGGTATCCGGGAAGATTAAGATCGCGCGGATTATTTGCCGTAGCCAAATCATCAAGTCGACGGGATAAACGATTAATCAAGATAACCGATATACCTCTATGATCCCCTGTCAAGTAAAACCGTCGCAGTTCTTTGTTCTTTATTCTCACCTCTATAGTTGTATCACATTATGATACATATGTATACATACGATTTACAATTATGGTTAAACTGATAATAAAGTGATAAATCCGATTGTCGGTCAACAACTGGGAATTGAGATTAAGTAAATGTTCTGAAGCAAACGAAGAGTTAAGAAACCCGTAGGCTCAGTTATTCTGAAGGCAGTTTATTCAGATTTTGGTAAACTTTATTTCGTTGCCAAAACCTCAATCAATACAATCGCACTTCTCGACAACACACCCTCTGGAAAAGATGCGGACAAAGGTTGGACTACATTGCGTTGGTGGAGGTGGTCGCAATGTATTCGAACCCTGTCTGTACTAAATTTTGAGTTCACTCTATTAGATACGGTAACCCAACCTCTCTACCAAGAAATTTCGGCTAAAGCAATCCATTAAAACTTCGGTTTTGTAAAGCAAATCGTTAACAGTTGCTATTCATCATCTGATTCAGTCGAATCTTGCAAATTCACGAGTTTTTGGAATAATTCAGCTGACTCACGCTGCTTTGTCAATCGGATTGAGCTGGCTGGGTGAATATTCAGTTTGACTGTTCAGCATTGCTACCGCAACACACAGCAACCGGTCAGCAACGCCACGTAAAGCGCGCATGGCGCTACATACAGCAGATTATCTCATTCATCGCAACAAAGGATTCGGAATCAGTCGAATTTGCTGATGATTTGAGTACCGTAGCCAGCCGATACGACAAAATTTCGGTGTTTAGTGCCGTGTCCTAAACGGTCACGATCGGTCTCAATCACCCCCCTTACAATGAAAACTGTTTTCAAGGTAAAAATTATTGAATAGTTATGTGTAGCAAGAGCACTTCGAACCCCTACCACGTTATCGGTTATCTCCTAAACAGATTTAACCCACACCAGCGGTCTGTAGGATCCACGCACATCGTCGTGCCGGTTGTTCGTAGAAGTATTTCGGCATCTGTTTGCGTTCAATGCCTGCAGGTAACTGTTTTTTCGATAAATTATCCCCTTTTACCTTTCCTTAGCAACTCTACGAGTAGTTTTCCGGTGAACTTGTAAGGTAATCGAATTCTTGACCATGCGATTATCACCAAAGTTTCAATCGATTAGATGCTTCGAAAATGTCCCATTACTTTCAGGAAGTCAGTTTTGGAATTGAGCACAAAGGTATTCTAGTGTTTCGAATTTCGTATTTTTAAGGTGTGGTTCCAGCATCTCCACCTTGATTTCACGAATTCGGACACCCGAGGTACGGAGGCTCTTTACCGCTTTGAGTATGTCCGGCAAGCAACTACGAACTAACTGTTCTGCGTTCGCATAGGCCGGAGAGAGTTCGTTGTTTTTGGCGATAAACTTTCGAATATGTTCGTCATGGTAGCATGGCTCATTCTGAAACCATGTCGCCAGGCCCTCCTCAAGAACATTGACTGTGCCAAACTTTCCGGGGTCCAAAAGATGGACACATTCGTGTGCGATTTGCCAAGGTCCCAAATCCTTGCGGCAATTTTCCCATGAATTTTTTGATATACAGATGTCTATCCGGCAATCACCATTCAAATGGAAACATTCTGGAAAGAATGTGTACGGACCATCGACCGCGTAACAAATGGAATTAAATTTGAACCTTTGGTCACGCGGCCCGAAGATCAAATCGAGAGTTTCAGAATACTTTGTCACGTACGTTTCTAGGTCTTTGATGTACCAGCATCGTTTATCAATAGATGTATTCGTGGGATTAGTTTCTTCCTTCATTTTTAGATTACCGATGAAAAGCCCAATACCCTAATACTTAAAATACCAAATTTTGATGAGAAATGGAAAAATCAAACTACTAACATTCCATTTAATTGATGCACAGTTACTGACAGCTAAATTGTAGAGTTTCCGAAGCCTTTTCGTTGGAGCGTTTTCTAACGCTCCGCACGGAAGATTATCTCACCCATCGCAGCAAAGAATGCGGAATCAGTGGATTTGTTGGCGATTCGGGCTTGTCCACGCAACGCCTCAAGCAAAGTCTCAGAGTTAGATTGATGAGATTTCTGCTTCATTTCGGTTCTTTTGGATGTTCAGTAAGTGCTTGAGAGTTAATAGACATGAAAGTGATGCAATTTTTTTATCAATTAATCGAATTTTATTTCCATTATTTGGTCACTGGACAAACTTCATGATTAGGATCCCACCACAGTACTTTCATAACTCCTTTCGATTGTTGCTGTTGAATGCACCAAACCCTCTCTTTCCCACTCAACCTAAACGACATTAATTGGTCTATATCATCTAATTCTATTTCTTGAAGCCGGTTCCTAGCGGGCTTTACTAATTTTCCGACGAGAATCGGGTGACTTCCGCTACTGATGATTTCATTCCAGTTTTTCTTCTCAAACTCTTGGAGTTTTTCGATGACTTGTTTATGCTTAACAGGATCTTCCAAATTCACCCAAGCCCAATTTCCGCCGCGGTCACAATTACTAAATTTCCAAGAAATTGAGAAGTGAGGAGCATCTGCGTGCCGAGCTCTTGGTTTTTTTTGAGGGTTAGGCAGCTCGTTGATTCTCGGCTTTTTCCTCCTACTCTTTGCCATAAAGATTCCTATAGACTTGAATAGTATTCAGCCATTGCAGCCTCTGAAATAATTGCCTGACCACGTTCACCGTCAGTAAGACCTGCTTTATATCGAGCTTCTTTCCAGGGTGTCTCCATATGGCTTAAGTCACTTAACCATTGGGAAGATTGCTCTCCATAAAACTCAAGAACTGCGTCAACGGTCTCTCGCTGCGTATCGTCAAGCAAATTTGAATCACCTTCTGGAATCTCAGTCACTATAAATTGCCCACGTAGTTTTTTATAGAGACTACGAACTACCGGGCCATTTGCCCAAGCTTCAATTCGATCTTGAAAGAGCGGTTTGTCATCCCAAACAAGGGACCATGCTTGTGAGTAATAGATGAGCTTTTGAAGCTTCATTGCAGGCATATCTCCCTGCTTCTGCAGGACATAAGCTGCAACATCAATTGCACTTACGCACATAGACCGTCTCCTCCTTGTTTACACCTTGTGGGCTAGTTCCCGACTTTCCTAGAATTGGCAACCTGCGTCAGTCAACACTTTTACGTGTTTTACTTTCGATTCAGATAGTTGGTGGAGGTGGCGGGGATCGAACCCGCGTCCGTGAGCCCTCTACTCGCTGGCGACTACATGCTTAGTCTATCCCTGATTCAACCACATCCAGTCAGGACAGACAATACGGAATGCGGTGGTTTCGTCTGCCGAAGCAGCAACTTCATATGCAAGTATACGAAACACTCCCTGCACACTAGTCCGAAATTATTGACCCTGATTCACACCTTTCAGACGAAGTGATCACAGGGCTCAGCGGTCAAGCCGCTAAGGCGTAGTTGTCGTCGTTGGCAACTAATTTTTTGCAGACGGTTTTACGAGGTACCTGCACCTCGACATGCTCCAACGGCTTTGCAACCCGCGTCGAAACCGAGTCACCCCCAATAGTAGCTACGTCCTACTATATAAGCCCTACGACCGGTTTTGCAACTTCAGTTGACACAAAATGACAATAAATCGATAAATACTGCAATTTGGTTGCATTTTTGCGATATTTCAGGTCGTCAACCAAGATTTGACGACTCGCGGGCTTGCTCCCGTTCAATGTCCCGCGCCTTGATCGAAGCCCGCTTGTCATATTGTTTTTTTCCCCTGGCAAGCGCAAATGCCAGCTTGACTTTGCCATTGCTCCAATAAAGCTGGGTCGGAATCAACGTGTACCCCTTGCGCTCTACCGCGCCTATCAGTCGATTGATCTCCAACCGATGGAGCAATAGTTTGCGATTTCGCGTCGGATTGACCGCTACATGCGTGGAGGTGGTCTTACCGGGCGAAACATGCGCTCCGACCAGAAAAAGCTCACCTCCTTTCGCTGTGATATGACTTTCTTTCAGATTTGCCCGATTCTCTCTCATGCTTTTGACTTCCCAGCCATCGAGCACAATCCCTGCTTCGTATCGATCCTCCAGGTTATATTCATAGGAAGCCTTCCTGTTGGTCGCAATGACGTTAGCGGACTCCTTGGATTTTTTCTTACGGGCCATATCTGATTTCTACGTCAGGAACGTCTTCTTGACCTGCGTCTCCGACTCGATTTTTTTTCAGCAGTATCGAACACCTCCCCCAGGTGTTCTGTCACATCAGTAATTGTCGGACGAACACCAGGTCGATATCCATCGATAACCTCGCGCATACGCCTGACGTGCTCGACACGTGTTCCACAACAACCCCCGACAATGCTGGCTCCAGCATCGCAGGCAATTCTCACATAATCAGACATCTGCTCCGGCGTCGCTGTATATCGGATTTTTGCACCCTCCCATACAGGAACACCGCAATTTGCCTTGGCAACATAAGCAAATCTTCCAGGCAGGGCTTCGACCATTTCCATGGCGGCAACAACCGTCTGGGCAGGCCCTATCCCACAATTCGACCCTACAGCAAACGGTCGGCGAAACTCAAGCTGCGCGCACACTTCGGCGAATCGAGCCGGTGTTACTCCCATCATTGTGCGCCCGTTGGTGTCAAAACTGCCCGTACAGGCGTACGGCAGGTTCGTACGGCACGCACCTTGTGCTGCTGCTTGCAACTCCTCCTCCGAAGAAAGAGTCTCAATCCATAAAATATCACAACCTGCCCTCTCGAGGGCCAGTGCCTGGTCGGTGAAAGCATTTACCGCTTCCTCTATACCAAGTGACCCCACCGGTTCAATCAGTTCACCCAGAGGCCCCATTGAACCTGCAACGAACACATTGCGTTCCGCCTTGCTGGCGGCCCGTCTCGCGATTTCTACCGCTTTTTCGTTCAGTTCGGAAACCCGGAACTCACTGGCGTGAAGTTTCAGACGCATCGCATTCGCCCCGAAGGTATTGGTCAGAACGACATCCGACCCCGCCTCAACAAACCCGAAGTTCAGTTCAAATATCCGTTCCGGATATTCGTCATTCCATAATTCTGGTGCGTCTCCCGATACCAGTCCCATATCAAAGAGATTGGTGCCCGTGGCACCATCCATCAGGAGAGGTCGCTCGCTTAAAGCTTTTTCAAATAAACTGTCGCTCATACTCACTTTCGCAGTCATCCCCGCAGCATCGCATACGGACATCAGGTCTCGGGGTAATCAGTTTTCGAAATTGGGTGATAAATAACGTGGAATATAATCCAACCTTGCTGGTACATAATAATGTCGAATCGGCATGTCGCAATAACTTTTCGCATTCTGCCGCCAAGGCCTGTCATATGGTTATGGTTATCCTGAACTGCAGGGAACGGATCACAGATACCAAGCACATACCGGATGATCGCTTGATGACCCTCAGGGCTGCGGCAGGACCGAATTGTGTCGATATTTCAACATTTTCATCTTGATGGCGATTTACGCGGAGCATGAAGTGAGAGAGAAATGCGCCGCGCAATCTCTGCGCTGCCGAATGCGGAACAGGGCAGGACAAGGGGAGTTTCCCGATCAGGGAAATATTTGTACGCTTGCCAGGTTACAACGATAGATATTCCATGACGACCACAATTTACAAATTTGGGGGAGCGGTCGTCTTCATCTTGACGCTTGCCTGCTCGTCGTTTGTTCCTGCATTTTCTGCCGATTCAGAAAGTAGACTGGTGATGTTTGATGATGAGTATTGCAGTTGGTGCAGGCAGTGGGACGAAGAAATCGGAGTGATCTATCGCTTCACACCAGAACACTGCCAGGCGCCACTGAAGAAGATTGAGTTGGGTGAAACCCTCCCCGATTCAATTGCACTTAGGGAGCCCGTCACCTACACACCGACGTTCGTGTTGGTTGTTCAAGGAAAGGAGGTTGACCGCATAGTTGGCTATCCGGGTGAGGATTTTTTCTGGTCGATGTTGGACGACATGATCAGTAACGGCATTCCAGAAAATATTCGAGAGGAGTTGGCCGTCAGATGCGAAAATGGTTAAAGCCGCTCGCTGATCACAACACTATACACAACCGGGACTGTATGCCTAATGTTCAAAAATCGATGATTACAGGTTACACACGTGAGCAGATGTATTCACTCGTAACCGATGTCAGATCATACCCGCAATTTATCAAATCGTGTACCGCCAGCCGCGTCAATCAGATCCATGAGGATGGATATACAGCCACACTGGAATTCTCATACTCCGGAATAAAGAAAAGATTTGCCACCCGAAACACGGTCGTTCCGCACTCGGAAATTTCAATGTCTTTGGTTTCCGGACCATTCAGGGAATTGTATGGCTGCTGGAAATTCACCGATCTTGGAGAAAACGCATGTAAGGTGGAATTTGAAATCACATACGATTTTGAGTCTTCCATGGTGGAAAAACTCAGCGCACCCTTGATGAAACATATCTCTGAGACTATGGTCCGCTCGTTTCATGAAGAAGCAAAACGAAAATACGGCGAACAAGCGGCAAATCAGAATTGAAGTGGCATTCGCAACTGCGACGCGTCAGGAAGTTGTCTTGCTGGATGTGAATGAGAGAACAACCGTCCGACAGGCAGTCAATCTCTCTGGGGTGGCGAAGTTGTTTCCTGATTACGATTTTTCAAGTTCGACACTCGGAGTGTTCGGCAAGACAGTTCCCGATGACCATATTCCCAGCGAACATGATCGGGTGGAGATATACCGACCCTTGCGTCAGTCTCCAACCGACGCGCGTCGCCAAAGAGTCAAGTCCGCACAAAAGCGAAACAGTCGATAGCCCCAGCTATGAATCGCTGCGGCTCTCCCTCGCACGCAGTTCGTTCCGCTTGACCTTGCCTGTCGTCGTAAGCGGAAGATCGTCAATGTACTCGATGATTCTAGGATACTCATAGGCAGCCAGCTGCCTGCGCACCGAGCTGCGGATATTCTCGGTCAATTCCCCCGAAGCCTGTTCACCCGGCTTGAGGACCACAAATGCCTTGACGATTTCCCCGCGCATCTCGTCCGGCACCCCGATCACCGCAACTTGTGCGATCGCAGGATGCTTGAGCAGGCAATCCTCAATCTCACCGGGACCAATCCGATATCCCGCACTTGAGATTACATCGTCCTTCCGACCGACAAACCAGATATATCCATTTTCGTCCTTGTAGCCGGTATCGCCTGTCACCCACCATTTGCCGACATATTTTTCCTGCGTAGCAGCCTCATTTTTCCAGTAACCGGAAACCATCACAGGATCATCCCGGTCGGCAGCCAATTCACCGATCGCGCCGACCTCGACTGCATTGCCCTCCTCATCAATGGGCTCAACTGTATGACCGGGATAACTCTTTCCGATAGAACCGGGGCACACAGGCATGATCGCAGAGCAGTTTCCACAGATGTAGTTGAACTCAGTCTGTGCCCACATTTCGTTGATATTGACACCAAATGCCTCTTGTCCCCAATGGTAGAGTTCCGACCCCAACGACTCGCCAGCCGACATGATTGATCGCATGTCGATGTCATAACCCTCTCGGATACCAGGTACCTGTCGCAACATTTTCAGGGCCGTCGGAGGAATGAATGCATTTCGAACCCGATATTTCTCCAGCAAGTGACAGATTTTTTCCGGATCAAACTTCCCCCCATCATACCCTAGGACGGGAACTGCGTAATACAGCGACGGAATCAACGCATCCAGCAGGCCGCCTGTCCAAGCCCAGTCTGCCGGAGTCCAGAAAAGGTCATGCTCCTGCGGGAAAAAGTTGTGAGACATCTCAAAGCCGGGAAGATTGCCGATCAGACATCGGTGAGGTGCCAGCGCACCTTTCGGAGGTCCTGTAGTGCCCGACGTATAGACCAGATAAGCTGGATCTTCAGACTTTGTATTGACCATCTCAAACTCATCGCTTGCCTTGTCCAACGCCGACCAGAAACCATTGTCGGCGTCGCAGTCAATGATGGTTTCCAACCCGGGCAACTGATCACGCATCGATTCGAGAAGTTCAAGATGCTCGGTGTCTGTGATGACAACCTTCGTTCCACTGTTGTTCAATCGGTAACCCACCGCCTCCGGCCCGAATAGAACCGACAGCGGCAGTGCAATTGCACCGAGTTTATAGATACCCATATGCGAAATCACAGTCTCCGACCTCTGGGGGAGAATGATTCCCACCCGATCGCCCTTTTCGACACCATGACCGCGCAACACATTGGCCAGACAATTGGACAGGCGCTTGAGCTGCCTAAAGGAATATTGCCTCTCGCTGCCGTCCTTGTTCTCACAGTAAATG
Source organism: Acidiferrobacterales bacterium (assembly GCA_028820695.1). Classification (NCBI taxonomy): domain Bacteria; kingdom Pseudomonadati; phylum Pseudomonadota; class Gammaproteobacteria; order Acidiferrobacterales; species Acidiferrobacterales bacterium. The sequence continues at coordinate 23,073 of JAPPIB010000045.1, forward strand.
GCGATTCTGTCCCCGTCGGCCTGCGCGTGACGATCGCATGCCACATAGGCAATATTGAAAAACTCAGGGACATTCCACGCAAAGCGCTCTCGAATGGCATCCCAGTCGCCCCATTCAGGACGAATCAGTCTCAAATGATCAGTCTTCATCTACCAATACCGAATTGCGTCACGATACATCTGTCGCAAGTTTTCGTGTGTGACCTCGCAAGGTGCGTTTCCGAGCAGGCGCTGTTGCATAAACGCACCATCCGCCAGATTGCCGATGTCGGAACTATCATAGCCGACTTGAGAAATGCCATTCGGCATGCCGGTCACTCTCATCATATTCTCCAAGTGCGCTGACAGCGCTTCGCCGGCCTCGGCAGGACCTGCATCGCCGATATCCGCTCCCATTAACCCACCTGCTTCCAGATGCCGTTCATGATTTGCAGGCCCCGTGAACCGAAAAGCCGCAGGCGCGTTGACAATCACAGAAATTCCGTGAGGAACCAAAGGATGTCCAGCCGGATAGCCATCCGGACAGTAGTCCCTGACCAGTCCGGCAACAGAATAGGACATCCCGTGAGGAATGTGAACACCGCTGTTACCGAATGCGATCCCCGCCAAGGTCGCCGCCAGCATCATACCGTGTCGCGCCTCGTCATCCCGCTCGTCGCTGACTGCACGAACCAGGTACTCACCCGTAAGGCGAATTGCCTCCCGGCATCCCATATCACTATACGGATTGGAGCCCTGACTCAAAGGACGGATACCAGCTTCGGAACGGGGACGTTGCGTATACGGCATCGCCGTATAAGACTCGAGGGCATGACATAACACGTCGAATCCGCTTGCCGCAACCACAGTGGCCGGCAATGACGCAGTGACCCGAGGATCAATGACGGCTCTCGCCGGTTTGAGTCGGGCAGAAGCGATTCCGGTTTTCACCTGCCTTGAAAGAAGATCGAAAACTGCAATTCCAGTGCATTCGCTGCCTGTTCCGGATGTTGTCGGACAGGCGATATGAGGTTTCAATTCACCGGGAATCGGGATTCCCTCCCCCACAGGTGCATTGACATAGTCCAGAAATTCTGCCGGATGGGTACTGTACAGATTGGCCGCTTTACAGGTATCGATAACCGAACCTCCGCCAATTGACACAAACCCATCAAACGGTCCCTCCTCTGTCGCAAACCGCGCCGCGGCGAGAAACGACTGGTCCGTCGGCTCGATACTGACCTCATCGTAAATCTCGAAGTCAAGTCGGGCCGCTTGCAATAACCGTATTGCGTCTTGAACCGGTTCCAGATTCCTGACAATCGAATCCGTAAACAATGCGACTCGCGACAGGCCAAGAAATCCGACTTCGAATGGGAGTTCCTCCAGTGCACCAGGTCCGTACTTGATCGGGTTGAAATCCACCGTAAAGATGGATTCGTTTCCCTCAGATAACAGATAGTGATGGCAGCATCCCATTTCGTCTGGCCTGACTTCGTTATTGAAGTATGTCGAAAACGGCTATTTCTGTGACACAGCCAAGGCCTGATCCAAGTCCCAGAGAATATCGTCAATCGTTTCAAGTCCGACCGAGATCCGGATCATGTTCGGTTGCACGCCAGCGGCAATCTGCGCTTCCTCGTCCAACTGCCGGTGCGTCGTCGAAGCCGGATGCACGACTAATGTCTTGGCATCCCCCAAATTGGCAAGATGACTCAGGAACTGGACAGACTCAACGAACTTGACACAGGCCTCGTTCCCACCCCTGATCCCAAAACTCAGGATTCCGCTAGCACCCTTGGGCAGGTACTTCTTGGCCAACGCGTAATACCGACTGGACTCAAGACCCGGGTAATTCACCCATTCAACACTCTTGTGATCCTCAAGAAATCTGGCAACTGCCATGGCATTGCTGCAGTGGCGGTCCATTCGCACAGGCAGGGTCTCTATGCCCTGCAAAAACAAAAACGAGTTGAACGGACTGAGTGTCGGACCGAAAGTACGCAGAATCTCACAGCGAGCCTTCATCGTGTATCCAAAATCACCGAACGTCTCATAAAAACGAATCCCGTGATACCCTTCGGAAGGCTCCATCATCGCAGGAAACTTTCCGTTGTCCCAGGGAAACTTGCCGGACTCGACCAGAACGCCCCCGATCGATGTTCCGTGACCACATATGAACTTGGTTGCCGAATGTACTGTAATGTCCGCGCCGTGTTCAAATGGCCGGCAAAGATAAGGCGTGGCAAACGTATTGTCAACGACAAAGGGAATGCCGTTGGCTTTGGCGATTTCAGAAACCGCCACAAAGTCCACTACGTTATTGGCTGGATTGCCGATGGACTCGGCGTAGAGGCATTTGGTCTGCGGCGTAATCGCCTTCTGGAAATTGTCCGGGTCATCCGCATCGACAAACTGGGTCTTGATGCCAAGTTTGCGAAAATTGAACGCGAACTGTGTGTGAGTTCCACCATAAAGCGTGTTGGAGGAGACAATCTCGTCGCCAGCCTCCAGGATTGTCAACAGCGCAACCATCTGCGCCGCCATGCCGGACGATACCGCCACGGCAGCACGACCGTTTTCCAATGCCGCCATGCGTTGTTCGAATACGGCATTAGTAGGGTTCATCAGCCGCGAATAGATGTTTCCGAATGTCTGTAAATTGAAAAGACTGGCAGCGTGGTCCGCTGAATCGAAGACATAGGCTGCCGTCTGATAGATCGGTGCAGCCCGCGATCCGGTGACCGGATCAGGCAGCTGACCGGCATGCAGACACAGGGTCTCGAAACCATATTCCCGATCTTGCTTGATGTTCACTTACACAATCCAGCGCGGGCGTTCCGATGAGATGACTTTTGTATCCACACCGATGAAATTCAAACCGCCAAACAGTCGTGCATGCTCAATCTTGATGCAACGATTGGCCACCACGTCCATCCCCGCCTCTATCGCCACTTTGACAGCCTCCTCATTATAGATACCCAGTTGCATCCACAGCACACTGGCATTCAATGCGACTGCAGAATGTGCGAACGGCAATACCGCATCGGAACGTTGAAACACATCCACTACATCGATTGACTCCGGAATATCCTCGAGTGAGGCATAGCATTTCTCACCGAGAATCTCATCGTAGTTGGGATTGACCGGAATGATGCGATAACCGTACTCCTGCATATACTTTGCGGCGAAGAAGCTCGGTCGATACCAGTTGGCCGACAGCCCGACGACCGCGATTGTCTGGTTCTGACTGAGAATTCTTCTCAGTGACTGAATGTCGTCACACAGCATGACTGATTGATCTCATTTCGTAACACTTCGCTCAGCTGACAGCTCCCAGCAGAAAAAATTCTCCACTGCTCCACACGCCGAATTCCCGATTGCCGCCAAACTGACGCTCCTCACCAAGCTCAACAAGCTGGTAGTACACATTCCTCGCAATCAATCCCCGCAAGCCATCGCGAACCTCGATATACGGTGAGGGCTCTCCGTCATTCGCCACCTCCACCCAAATCGGATGGTCATGATCAGCAAGCACGACATCGTCGTTCTTGGTCCTGAAATACAACACCTGCTCCTTGCCCGAACCTTTCTCCTCGACCTGCACAATCACGAATGGAGCATCTTCCACATTGATACGAAGTTTCTCAACAGGCGTGACCAGGTAATGCTCTCCGTCTGCATCCTTTCGCAACACGGTTGAAAAAAGATTCACCAGCCGCTTTCTTCCGATGGGGGAACCCATGTAAAACCATGTTCCATCCCGGGCAATCCGAATGTCAATATCACCACACAGCTCCGGATTCCATTTGTGTACAGGTGGCAGGTTCCTGTCGGAAATCTGGGCAACCAGACTCAAAGGATCAGAAGTTGAACTAGCCATCGGAAGTTCTCGCTACTGATCGCGGCCGCCCATTCTCGTCAATGGCGACAAACGTGAAAAGACCCTCGGTCACCTTCTCGTAGTCTTCGGATTTCCTTCGTCGTACCCAAGTCTCCACCATCACTGCAATAGACGTATTTCCAATTCTGACTGTCTCACAGTAACACGAAACAACATCGCCGACGTAAACCGGAAGGTGGAAAGTCATTGCATCGACCGCAACGGTCGCGACACGTCCTCCCGCCACCTCGTACGCATGAATCCCCCCTGCAATATCCATCTGCGACATGATCCAGCCACCGAATATGTCGCCACTTGGATTGGCATTGGCGGGCATCGCCACCGTCCGGAGCGATGCGGGTTTTGAATTGAGTGGTATCGCGTTCAATGATGCTGTCAGATTTGATCTCAACAACCCCTTGATACCGTCAGTCGTAGGTACGCACGTCCTCGATGACGATGCCATCATTGGCCAAAGCACCAAGCTCCTCAAGCACGACCTGTGCCCGAAGCTTGCAGACTTCCCGTGTACATGAGGCAATCTGATCGATCAGTCCGTCCGGCCTGTCGGCGACCTCGCAATGCAACACCATGCTATCCTGATGGTCCTTGCTTGACACAACCAGTCGAGCCTTGTCCACTTCGGAAATGCGACCGACAATCTGGGCGATCTGGGATGGATGTACAAACATACCCCGCACTTTCGTGGTCTGGTCGGCCCGTCCCATCCAGCCCTTGATACGGGCATTGGTTCTTCCGCAAGGGCTCTGTCCGGACATGATCGCCGACATATCACCGGTTGCGAACCGTACCAGCGGATAATCAGGATTGAGTACTGTGACAACCACCTCGCCGACTTCCCCTTCGGGCACGGGATCACCGGTACCAGGCCGAACAATCTCAACAATCGCGCCCTCATCCACGATCAACCCCTCCATTGCGTCAGACTCGTAGGCGATCAGGCCGACATCTGCCGTCGCATAGGCCTGCTTTACCGCCACTCCGTAGCCGTCAAGTTCCGATCGAAGAGACGGCGGCAGCGCCTCACCGGAAACCAGTCCGATCTCTAACGACGATACATCCGCACCAGTAGATTCGGCTGCTTGGAGAATGATTTTCAGAAAAGACGGCGTGCCAGTATATCCTTGCGGCCTCAATCTCTCGATCGTCTGTACCTGCAATTCGGTCTGCCCCACGCCAGCAGGAAAGACCGCCCCGCCGAGTGTGCCGATTCCACTCTCAAGCATCGCTCCCGCAGGGGAGAAGTGATAGGAAAACGTATTGTGTACAAGCATTCCCTTCCGGAATCCGGCATTGAAAAGTGCCCGCGACATCCGCCACGGATCTTCACGGGTAGTCTGCGGTTCGAAAATCGGTCCGGGAGATGCAAATATCCTGACCAACGTACTCGGATCGAAAGCCGCCATGCCGCCAAATGGCGGCGAACTTTTCTGCAATTCAGTCAGTTCCGACTTTCGGACAACATTCAGTTGTGCAAGTGCGGTGCGCGAATCAATTGAGTCAACGTCGACATCTTTCAGTTGCTGGCGCAGAAATGATGATCTTGCGGCCGCTTGTTCCAGGTGTTTTGGGAGCGCCGCGAAAAGTTCTCGATCGCGAACTTCAGGATTACGGGTTTCCAGGGAGTCGTAGAATTCGCAGACCACTGATTACTCCCCACAAATTAGATCGAACGCGGGTGTCCTTTGCACAACACTGATAGACATGGGCGGGGGCAGGACGACAAGATTGCAGGTCTGTCCTATGTCAGCCAGCGTTTGCGTCGTCGATAGTGCTTGACGTTGCGAAAACTTCTTCGGTTCTCGCCACTCACGCCGAGATAGAATTCCTTTACGTCTTCATTTCGCAACAACTCTGAAGCTTCCCCATCCATCACGACACGGCCATTTTCCAGAATGTATCCATATTGGGAGTAGCGAAGTGCCATGTTGGTGTTCTGCTCAGCCAGCAGAATCGTGACTTGCTCATTTTCGTTGAGCCGCTTGATGATCTCGAATATCTCTTCGACCAATGTAGGCGCCAGCCCCATTGACGGCTCATCAAGCAGAATAACCGATGGTTTCGCCATCAGTGCCCGTCCGACTGCGGTCATCTGCTGCTCTCCACCGGAGATATAACCGGCTACTCCGGTGCGTCTTTCTTTCAGTCTCGGAAAATAACTGTAGACCAATTCAAGATCCGCTTGAATAGCGCCGCGCCCATCGCGACGGGTGTAGGCGCCTGTCAGCAGATTCTCCTCAACTGTAAGATGTTCGAAACAATGTCGGCCTTCCATGACCTGGGTTACACCGCGCACAACCAGGTCTGAGGGTGTGAGTGCGTCGACGCGCTCACCGCGGTAAATGATCGATCCCTTGGTGACTTCACCGCGCTCGGCCCGCAATAAATTCGATATGGCTTTGAGTGTGGTGGTCTTTCCGGCGCCATTGGCACCGAGAAGGGCAATGATGCCCTTCTCGGGTACCTCAAGCGATACACCTTTCAGAACGAGAATAACCCGGTCGTAAATAACCTCAATGTTATTGACACTGATAATCGCCTCGCCATTCACGGCCGGCGTCTGGGACATCTCGTTCATATCAGGATCATATAGCGATCAAACGCGGGGATTAACCGCAGTCCGAGCCCATGCTCATGCCGCTACGCGGCGTAATGCCTTTTTCCGTCGCATAAGCCATTGAGCTATCCATGATCATTGGGTCAACAAGGGACTTGTCGGTTGTGATCCAGTCTGTGACCTCAACCCAAGATGAGCCATCCCAGCGGCTGAACTTCACCGGACCGCCGCCTTCGTGGTCGGCGCATGTGATTGTCAACGGAGCCATCAGTCCATCTGCACCAAGTTCCTTGATACGTTCGGCGGAGATGTTGAGGTTCTCAAGTCCCCATCGCATCTCTTCACCTGACAAAACCTTGTTGCCGAACTTGCCCTGCGCGGTTCGAATCGCCTCTACAGTCACGATACCGGCCACCAGACCACGGTTGTAGTAGATGGTTCCGACGCGTTGCGGAGAGATATTTCCCTGCGCCGCACCATGAACAACATCCAGAATGCCCTCGATCAGCGGAAAGTCCTTGCCAGAAGGATGGAACCCGGCCGCAACGTATCCGACCGCAGCATCGCCGGCGGGAATCACATCTTCTTCCGCTCCGCTCCACCAGACACCAACAATTCGATCAGCCGAGTATCCGACTCTTGCAGCTTCCTTCAGCGCGGTTGGGTTCATGACGCCCCAGCCTCTGAGAATCACCCAGTCAGGCTTGTAGCGACGGGCAATGTCAAGCCATGCGGCTTTCTGATCAAGTCCCGGATGCGCCACCGGATAATGCTTCACCTCAAAACCGTATTTTTCAGCCTGCACTTCCAGAATCGGCACGGTTTCCTTGCCGTAACTGCTCTCGTGGTGAAGATTAGCGATCTTCTTGCCCTTCAGGGCATCCATTCCGCCTTCCTGCATTCCGATGTACTTGATCTTTGCTGTGTTTTGGCTCCAGTAATTGGTAATCAGCGGGAACACCCACGGAAATACCTTGCCATTAGTTGCGTCTGTTCGACCATAACCCATTGAGATCAGTGGGATCTTGTCGGCAGTTGCCCGCTCAATCAGTCTATAGGTAATTCCGGTACTGAGTGGATGCACAACTGTCGCACCGTGCTCACCCTTGTTTTTCAGACGCTCGTAGCACTCAACGCCGCGATCGGAGTTGTATGCAGTCTCGCATTCTTCCCAGACCAGCTTGACGCCATTGACTCCGCCGTCGGACAGATTCAAATAAGCCATATAGTCCTCGAATCCGCCGAAGAAGCCGGATCCGCCAGCAGCATAAGGGCCGGTCCGATAGACCAGTGCCGGAACAAACTGCTCCATGTCCTGGGCTTGTGAAACCGAGAACGGAAGCACAGCCACAATTGCGGCTACCCAAGACAGCACGATGGTTTTTAACTTTATTTTCATAATATTTACCTCCCACATATGTGGAAACAATTGAGATTGAAAATAGATTTATATATTAGCATCCGGTTGTCCTGAATGTAATTCAAATTGAAAATTCATACATTGGACAGGGTTCAATAGGGAAACGGCCACTGGCGAAGTTTCTCCTTGACGATCTGCCACATCCGCGCGAACCCAAGCGGCTCAACAGCCAGGAAGAACACAATCGTGCCGCCATAGACAATCAGCTCCAGATTGGCCAGAGCTGCCCCGGACAGCGTCCCTTCGCCGAGATTGGATGCCACAATATTCAGAAACGGTGGCAACAGGACGATAAACGCGGCACCGAGAAACGAACCCATGATCGAACCCAGCCCGCCAATGATAATCATGAACAGAATTGTAAATGAACGGATCAGGTCAAACGCTTCGGTGTCTGCATTGCCGACATACGTAAAGACATACAGGGCACCGGCAACACCACAGTAAAACGAACTGATCGCAAAAGCCAGGAGTTTTGTCCTCAATGGACGGATGCCGATGATCTCAGCAGCGATGTCGAAGTCGCGAATCGCCATCCACGCCCGGCCGGTCATGCCGCGAACCAGATTCTTGGCCAACAGCGCAAGTACAACAACCACAGCCAATGTCAGCACATATTTTGTCTCAGGCGTGGCGTTCGGCCCGGACACGACAACATCAATCGGCGCCAGGAATTCCAACGCCCTGCCCTCACTTGTCAGCGCACCGAAAAAAGTCTGGGTTGGCGCTGATGCAACACCTGCCGGGTCAAAATTGGTGAACCAGCCAACATGGTCGAATATCCAAAGCAGAAAAAACTGTGAGGCCAGTGTCGCCACCGCCAGGTAAAATCCCTTGATCCGAAGCGACGGAATGCCAAACAGCACCCCAACCGCCGCCGCCATCATACCGGCCAGAATAAAATCAATGACAATTGGTATTTCAGGCAGTCGCAGGACAAGGTTGTAGCAGCCGAAAGCGCCAACCGCCATGAAGCCACCGGTACCCAGCGATACCTGCCCGGCATAGCCAGTCAGAAGATTCAGGCCCAGTGCGGCGAGTCCAAACACCAAAAGTTGTGTCAATATCGGTCCCATCAGGTACTGACTTCCTGACAGCGGTGGCCAGATGAACGCAATGAGCAGTATGACCATGACACCAATTCGGTCATTGGTAATCGGAAATATTGCCTGGTCGGCAGGATAACTGGATTTGTACTGTCCGACTTCCCTATAAATCATTTGTTGCGCCTCCGAATCCTAGACTCGTTCAATGATCTTTTCGCCGAACAGTCCCTGCGGACGGAACATCAAAAATATCATGCCCAGCATGTAGGGAGTCCAGTTCTCCGTTCCTCCGCCAAAGTACGGAAGACCAACAAACACCTCAAACAACTTTTCTGTAGCGCCGACTATCAATCCACCGACAATGGCACCGGGTATGGACGTGAATCCTCCGATGATAATGACTGGCAGAGCCTTGAATGCCAGCAGCGAAATGCTGAACTGCACACCGAGTTTCGACCCCCACATGAGTCCGGCGACCAGCGCTACGATGCCGGCCGCGGCCCAGACTACCGCCCAGATGTTTTTCAATGGGATCCCAACGCTTAAGGCTGCCTGATGATCATCTGCCACTGCGCGAAGAGCTCGGCCAACCCGCGTTTTCTGGAAAAATATCGCAAGTGCTGTGACTAGAATCGCTGCGATCAGTCCCGCATAAAGATCAAACTGGCTCAGGTAGACTCCACCCACATCGAACGGAATGTCCGGAATCCCGATGTCCAGTGCGTGAACATCCGCATCCCAGACTCCTTGCGCGACCCCTTCGATGACATAGTTCAAACCAATCGTGGCCATGAACAGTATGATCGGTTCCTGATTGACCATGGGGCGCAATACGATTCTTTCGATTGCCATCGCAAGACCGATCACCACAACCAACGTGACTGCAAATGCCCGATAGGTGACGGCACCATCGGTGATCAGTGCAACCACCGCCAGACCCAGCAGAACGCCGATTGCCCACTTGGGGGATTGAACTGCAGTGGTCAGCATCAGGAACAGGAGCATGGTGACGAATACCGCTCGCCACATGTTCTGCCCGCCATCTACGAACAATGCCAATACCAGCAGCAATACCGCCGCAACGAAAAGCGGAACCCGTTTCAGGTATTTGTCAGCAAACTGCTTGATGTTGCTATGCTCCTTCTGTTGCGCGGTGTACAGGAAGTACATGACTGCCGAGGCGCCTGCCAGGACGATCGCGAGCCAACCGGTCCACATCCAGAAGTCACCCGCAACCTCAGTCAGCAGAACAAAGGTCAATGCACCGAACAGTACCAGGGCGCCTTGGGCAAAATTGAATATCGATGATGCCTTGAAAATCAAGACAAGGCCGAGCGCGACCAGCGAATACATGATTCCGGAAAGCAGTCCGCCTACCAAAACTTCAACAAAAAATAAAAAATCAACTAATTCCATACCGACTCACACTCATTGTTCACCCAGATACGCGCGGATGACGTCCTTGTTGTTTCTGACCTCATCCGGTTCCCCATAGGCAATTCTCTCCCCATGATCAAGGACCACTACGTGATCCGATATATCCATCACCACGCCCATATCGTGCTCGATCAGCACAACGGTGGTTCCAAACTCATCGTTCACATCCAGAACGAATCTCGCCATGTCCTCTTTCTCCTCAAGATTCATTCCAGCCATCGGTTCATCCAGAAGAAGAATCTTGGGATCCATCGCCAGCGCACGTCCCAGTTCAACTCTTTTTTGCAATCCGTATGGCAACTTTCCGACCGGTGTCTTCCGGATGCTCTGAATCTCGAGAAAATCAATAATCCTTTCCACATATTCGCGCTGTTCGACTTCCTGAGCCACCGCCGGAAAGTACAACGCTTCCTTCAGAAAATTGCTCTTTACCTTGACGATTCTTCCGGTCATGATATTGTCGAGTGTGGACATGCCCTTGAACAGGGCGATATTCTGAAACGTTCTTGCGAAACCCATGCGGGCAACCTGTTCGGGACTTGCCTGTGTCCGATCATTGCCCTGATATGAAATCGTACCTGCGTTGGCCTTGTAAAACCCGCTGATTACGTTCAGCATCGAAGTCTTGCCAGCTCCATTCGGACCGATGATCGAGAATATCTCACTTTCGAATATGGAGAATGACACATCCTGCAACGCCTTCACGCCGCCGAAACTGACAAAAATTCCGTCAACCTCAAGAATCAGCTTGGTAAATTCCCGGACTCGCTCGGTCTCGTAGGACTGGATGTCTGGGGTTGTCGCTGTATCCATAACTGAATCCGTCAACTTGCCATTTTCATGTGATCAAATGTGGTGACATCCTGGATCTCCAGGTCGGCGATCATCGTGCCCTTGCGCCCATCCTCAAACATGACAACATTCTCGATGTGCCCGCGTTTCGAATCGGAATATAGCGCATCAATCAGGCTATCGAACCGTTCATTGATGATCCTGCGTCGAACCTTCCGTGTTCGGGTAAGTTCACCGTCATCCGCATCCAGTTCCTTGTGAAGGATCAGGAATCGTTTGATCTGTGATCCGGAAATTTCCGAATCGGCGGAAAGATCCTGATTGGTCTTTTCGATGCATTTGCTGATCATCTCGTAGACCTGGGGATTGGCAGCAAGCTCCTGATAGCTCGCGTATGAGACATTGTGTCGTTCGGCCCAATTGCCAACCGCCTCGAGATCAACATTGATAAACGCGCTGACATAATCCCTGCCATCCCCGAACGTCACGGCCTCGCGGATTTGCGGAAAAAACTTCAGTTTGTTCTCAAGAAATTTCGGTGCGAAAAGCGTGCCATCGTTCAACCGACCCACATCCTTGACACGGTCGATGATTTTCAGATGACCGTCATCGTCAAAATATCCGGCATCACCGGTAAACACCCAGCCATCACCGGTCCGGGCAGCGAGTGTGGCTTCCGGATTTTTGTAATAGCTCTTGAAGACGCCCGGACTTTTGTACAAAATTTCACCGGAGTCGGATATCCTCACCTCGACTCCCGGAAACGGCGGGCCGCAGGTGTCCGGCTTGACCTTGTCGTCAGTCTGAACAGTGATGTAAACCGAAGCTTCCGTCTGACCGTATAGCTGCTTGATATTGATGCCCAGGGAACGGAAAAATTCAAAAATCTCCGGTCCGATCGCCTCACCTGCGGTATAGGCCAGGCGCATGCGACTGAATCCCATCGTATTCTTGAGCGGTCCGTACACGATGACCTTGCCGATCAGGTAGAGCAACCGATCAAATGGGTTGACGGAACGCTTCTCCAGAATATCGACGCCACAGCGTTTGGCTACGTTCATGAAGTAGTCAAACATCTTGCGCTTGATCCAGCTGGCGTCTTCCATTCGCACCAGCACGTTCGTCAGGATATTCTCAAAAATTCTCGGCGGACTGAAAAAGTATGTGGGACCGATTTCCTGCATGTCATGCAGGACCGTCTCCCCGCTCTCAGGGCAGCTTACGCAAAACCCGGCCACATAGGACTGGGCATAGGAGAAAATATGATCTCCAACCCACGCCATCGGCAAATAGGCCAGACATTCTTCCTTTTCCGTCAGCGAGTCGAATTCAATCGAACTCATCACCGTAGAGAGAATATTGTGATAGGTCAGAATTACACCTTTGGGGAATCCGGTTGTTCCCGATGTGTAGAGAATCACAGAGATATCGGATTTCGAGCCTTTGGCAATCTCGCGGTCCAGAAAATCCGGATGTTCGGCGTCAAGCTTGATGCCGTTTTCAACCAGGGATTCGTAATCGTGCAGGTTCTTGGGTGTGTAGTGCGCCAGACCTCTTGGGTCATCATAGTAGATCTGTTCCAGCTTGGGACAATTCGGAGCTAGCTCCAGAATCTTGTCAACCTGTTCCTGATCCTCGACCAACGCGAATCGAACGTCAGCGTGATTGATGACGTATTCCATCTCCTGGACGACAGAGTCCTGATAGAGTGGTACCGGCACACCGCCTAGACACTGCGCAGCAGCCATGCCCCAATACAGGCGAGGCCGGTTGTCGCCGACGATTGCGAGTTTATCACCGCGCCTGAATCCTGCTGCCGCCAGTCCACAGGCGAGCTTGCGAACCTCATCACATACCTGTACCCAACTCCAAGTCTGCCAGATTCCAAAATCCTTCTCGCGCATCGCTGGCCGGTCCGGCGACAGAATCTTGCGATTCATCAGCAATTTTGGAAACGTGTCTAATTTTGGGTCAACATTCATACTTAACGTGTTTAATCGAACTGCTGCGTGGGATGGATTTGAACTGTAATTTTGTCCAACATTCAAAGCGAATAAATATACAGCAAAAAAATGCCACGTCTAAATTTTTGTGGATTCTATGACTGGACCACACGACAAGGCTTTGTTTTCAGGCCAGACTGACCGGCAAGATTGCCCGGATTCGCTGCTCCCAATTGCGCCCGACACGAGCCAGTGTGATCGACTCGTCATCATGGTTCCAGTTGCTGTCTAATCCTGCTCGCAACCGCACCGATAGCATCCATGTCGCCCGCAACAAGTTCCCAGTTGATCTTCAGTTCATCGCCCATCGTCCGCGCAACGATGTGAACGTGATAATGCAGGACAGATTGCGCAGCACCCTTGCCGTTGGCCTGGGTAATGCTGATTCCATCCGGATTCAAAACGGTCTTGACTGCCTGCGCGACCTTCCTGACCGCTGCCGCGACCAACCCGAGCTGTTCATCGGGCATGTCAAACAGATCACGCCAATGTCCCTTCGGGATGACAAGCACATGTCCGGTTGACACCGGGTTGATGTCCATGAAAGCCAGCACCTGCGCATTCTCGTATATCTTGATACTGGGTATCTGTCCAGCAACAATCCCGCAAAAAATGCAATTTGCGTCTTCGGGCATACCAGATTCCTCCTGATTCCAAACTTTGGTTGGCTGATTTATGCCGGTTCGATGAACATTGCGTCACCGTAGCTATAAAATCGAAAGTCATTGTCAATCGCATAACGATAGGCACTTCTCAGTCGCTCTGTGCCCCCGAATGCACAGACCAGCATCATCAAGGTCGACCGGGGAAGGTGGAAATTGGTGATCAGGGCCTGTACAACCCGAAAATCGAATCCTGGCTTGATGAAAATGCTGGTCTCCCCCTCACGCGGGCGAATATCGGAGTCAATCGCTGCGGCGGTCTCCAAGACACGCATCGAAGTGGTTCCGACAGCGACAACGCGACCGCCTGCGTTGCGCGTCGTTCTGATGGCTTCGCAGGTCGCGGCCGCAATCCGATAACGTTCACTGTGCAGTGTGTGTCTGTTCATGTCATCATCCCGAATCGGTGCGAAAGTTCCGCTACCGACATGCAGAGTGACAAATGCAGTCTTGATTCCGACATGATGCAGCCGCTCAATGAGCGGTTGGTCGAAGTGCAATCCGGCAGTCGGTGCGGCCACCGAACCGGCATGCTTTGCATAGACCGTCTGATATCTTGAGGCATCGTCAAGTTCAGCCGGCCGTTGAATATATGGTGGCAATGGTACACTTCCACAGCTGTTGATGACCTCTGCGACCTCAATCCCTTCGCGGACAGCAAGAACGAACAAGTCCCGAATCCGACCTCGGACAACAAACGCAAATCGATCGTCTACGATGATTGAAGTGCCAATCCTGCACGGACGTCGAGATCTCATTTGCGCCCAGACGCAGTGATCGTCAACGATTCTCTCGATCAGAATCTCGACTCGTCCGCCAGTGGTCTTGCGACCCTCAAGCCTCGCCGTAATGACCTTGCTGTCGTTACAGACAAGAAGATCTCCTGGTTGCAAGACCTTTTCCAGCTGGGAAAACGGGATTTCCCGCTGACGGTCACTGACGACCAGCAATCGGCTTTCGCTGCGACTTGCTGCCGGATATTGGGCAATGCGATCAGCCGGCAGATCGAAGTCAAACTGGTTCGCACACCCTGCCCCGTCAGACACTCCCATCAGTTCATCCGCTTTGTATGGGACTGTCAGGATGCAGCGCCCACTCCGTCCATGAACCGTCGTAGAGTCGCAGATTCTGCTGCTGAAACTGAAAGATTGCCAGCAGGAGGATTGCGGCGGTAACCCCTGAACCACAGGTCGTTACGAGCGTTTGTTGCGGGCTGACCGAACGCGATAGCAGCAGGTCGGCGACTTCGTTGGCTGACTTCAGGTAGCCCTCTGAATCCATAACATCGCCATAGTACAGATTCATACTTCCCGGAATATGTCCGCCTCGAAGTCCGGGGCGCGGTTCCGGCTCGCTCCCACTGAAGCGCCCATGCGAACGCGCATCCAAAATAGCTGTGAATTCATCGTCCAGGCGGGCGGCCACTTCGTCTCTCAAAATCACGGATTCATTGGCTGGCAAGCCGACATAGGTGGCTCGGGCGATCTCAGTTGGCTGGTCGTCGGTCAGACCGCCTGCCCGCTTCCAGGCGTTGAGTCCGCCATTGAGCACTCGTACTTCGCGGTGCCCGAATGAATGAAACATCCACCATGCACGGGCGGAAGCCACAAACTTCGACCGATCGTATACGATTACGCGGTCGGATTCGGAAATGCCGAGGTTTCCGACACGCTCGGAAAACGTCTTCAGTGACGGGAAAACATGCGGCAGATCGCTTCCAGGCTCCGCAACCTCATCGATGTCAAAATAAACCGAGCCCGGAATGTGATCCTCCTGATAGGCCTCAAAGGCATTGCTCGGGACATTGGGAAGATACCAGGTGGCATCGACAAATCGAACGTCTGGTTCGCCCGACATGGACAGTGCCTCATTCGCGCTGATTAAGGGATATTCAACCATTTTTTCACTCCACAAATTGGCTTGCGTTACATAAACTGACTATTTTACTTGCCCAACACTGACTTCAATGCGGCGAAACCAAAGGCCCAGTGTCAATCCGCGAACGACCATGAACACCATCAGTGCGAGCCAAAGTCCGTGATTGTCGAATGCCCTGGTTGTAAAGTACGCCACCAGGAAAAATACCAGCATTGAAATGATCATGAAATTTCTCATTTCAACTGTTCTCGTCATTCCGATATAGACCCCGTCATAAAGGAATGGCCAGACGCAGAATATCGGCGCGATCACCAGCCAGAACAGGTATTTATCCGCCCCTTGACGGACCTCTTCAATTCCCGTGAGGAGCGCGATGATGAAATTTCCGCCGATCCAGTAGACCACACAGAAAAATACGGCAACCACCACCGACCAAATCAGCGCAACCGACACAGTATTACGCAATCTCACTCTGTCCTTTGCGCCATATGCGGCACCGGCGAGCGCTTCCGCAGCATGGGCGAAGCCGTCAAGACCAAACGCCAGAAAGTGCAGCAGATGAAGCAGAATTGCATTGGCGGCGAGGATGACATCGCCGCTGCTTGAGCTCTTCCACATAAAGTAGATCAGCACGACCTCCAGACAGAGCGTCCTGATCATGATGTTGACATTGACCTTTGTCAGCTCAATCAGCTTCTGCCGATCGAAAATGTGAAGTTCTCTGGGTATTGGAAGATTGACACCCAGAATATTCGCGCATACTGCTAGACCGACAACCGCAGTCACAATCTCGCTGATCATGGTGGCGGCCGCCACACCGAGTACCGCCCAGCCGAATCCAAGCACGAAAATCAGATCCAGCACGATATTCATGCCATTCAGAAGCAATTGCAGCAGCAAAGCGGTACGCATTCGCTGCAAACCGAACAGTACGCCTAAAACGACGAGATTGAACATCATGAAAATCACGCTCCAGATTCGGACTCCGTAATAATCCAATGCAAACATCTCAACCTCGGGTGAAGCATCGAAAAACCAAAACACAACGCTTCCAATCGGCACCTGAAACACGATCATCACCCCGCCGAGCACCGAGGCGATTGCAAGCCCGCGAAGAAATGTTGCTGTCACCTGCGCAAGATCACCGGCTCCCACACTCTGTGCAACAAATCCGGTCGTTCCCATGCGAAGGAAGCCAACCAGCCAGAACAGCGAACTGAAGACCAGTGCACCGAGTGCGACCGCACCGATGTAGACCGGATCTGGCAGATGTCCGACCACCGCGGTGTCGACCGCACCTGCAAGCGGCAGACTCAGGTTGGCGATGATGACCGGCCAGGTCAGACTCAGGACCCTTTTGTGCAAAGGTCCGAGTCTTCTCGCAAAAATGGAATCTGAATTTGTTTTCGATCCAATCAACTTTTCAGTTCACTGCGAAATTCCCGCGCTGTGTGCGACAACGGTCGAATTTCAGTTGTTGTAAAATAGCCGGTCTTGAATGATACATCCGCCGGGATGGCGAAATTTGGCAGACGCGCCGGACTCAAAATCCGGTGGTGGAAACACCGTGAGAGTTCGAGTCTCTCTCCCGGCACCATTTGTTTTCTTTCATCTTGCAGCAACTCTCCATCGATTCCGTCCGCTCGTCGGAACAGCACCGAGTCTCAGCAAACTTGCGCCCTCCAGAGCTCCGGTGACACCGACCCGGCACTCAGGCGCTTGCATCACCAGGATATTTTCCTCCGCACTGAGGATCAGCTTACAGGTCGATATGCTCAGCATTGATTTGCACTATTTCCATACAGGATGACTTTTCCATTGTTCAGGCATTCCCATAGCAATGCGCCATCTGTCTTCATTCGCGATGGGTTCAAGTAACCTTCCAACTCTTTGTTTCCACTCGTTGCCTGCATTATCTACTGAAAGCAGATGTCGAAGAATCACGAATTCCGAGCGGGCATTGCCAGGCACGCCACAGTGCAGTTATACGAATTACTCGACCATCCGCAGCTGAACCGGCGCAGCGGGCGCCTGTCGTTGGCGAAACGGTGCGTTAACTGGCTCGGCAGTGGATTCGCGGTTTGGCAACACGGTCATGCTGAGACTTTCAATTGAGTGCGGTATGACAGGCCTATTGCGCATGCAAAGCGGCAAGCTGAAGTCTCGGGCATTTTATTGTCAAATTTGTCCTGCCCGACAATGTAAAATTCAACTCTGACTCTCGAATTTGCAGTGCAAGAAACAACCATGCAGCGCTCTGACTGAACATCGCCTGATTTCACCCGTGCATGGCTGCAAATTGGACAATACGGTTCAGCCAAAAGGGTAATTTCTCATCGTACTATTCATATGAAGCTTCTATTTGATCTTTTCCCGCTAATCCTGTTCTTTGCGGCATACAAGTTCTACGACATCTATGTTGCAACGGGCGTGGCGATCGCTGCGGCGTTTGTCCAAGTGGTTGTATTCTGGCTGAAACACCGGCGCTTCGAAAAGATGCACGTCATAACATTGGCTGCACTTGCAGTCTTCGGCGGACTGACAATACTGCTGCGCGATCCTGTTTTCATCAAATGGAAAACAACAATCGTCTATTGGATCATGGGCTCAATCATCCTTTTTTCTCAGTTTGTTACGAAGCGCACTGTGATAGAAGCGCTGATCGGCGATAAATTACAACTGCCAAGGAATGCAGTGCGCATGTTCAATTTGCACTGGGCGGTATTCGCGTATGCGGTGGGCGCGCTCAACATCTACGTCGCCTTCTATTACGGTCTGGATCTGGACGAAAGTCGCCGGGAAGAAATATGGGTGAATTTCAAGGTATTCGGCGTGCTTGTCCTCACGGTCGTGTTCATGGTGGTGGAAATTTTCCTGATGGCACGGATGGCCGCCAAAAACGATCAGGTTGTTTCGGCTTCCGAAACCGACCGATGATTCAGGTCCACACCTGACTCGCGCAGGTCGGAATCTCTGACTGGTGTCAGCTATACAACTTCCCTGACCTGCGGCCGATTGGTGAGCCGTTTCAGGACGTAGCGCAAAATGCCCTGACTTTGGTAGTATTCCCATTCCCGCGGGGTATCTATCCTCACGATCGCGCTGAACTTCTCGTGAGAACCATCAGCTCTGGTTGCGACGACCTCAATTTCCGTCACTCCTTTTTCGAGACCTTTGATGTGAAAAACTTCCTCACCGGTCAGGTTCAGTGCTTGTCTCGATTCGCCTTCACAGAACTGTAGCGGAAGAATTCCCATACCTGCCAGATTGGAGCGGTGAATTCTCTCGTAGGTTTCCACTATCACTGCCTTGACACCGAGCAGCAGCGGACCCTTGGCGGCCCAATCCCTGGAGGAACCTGATCCATACTCCTTGCCGCCGATGATAATCAACGGTGTTCTTTGCTCGCGGTAGCGTACCGAAGCATCGTAGATGGTCATCGTCTCCCCGGATGGCATGTGCCGTGTCCATCCGCCTTCTGTTCCCGGCGCCAGTTCATTTCTCAGACGAACGTTGGCGAAAGTTCCTCTCATCATGACTTCGTGATTGCCTCGCCGCGAACCGTAGGAATTGAAGTCGGACACAGGTACCCCGCTTTGGATCAGATACTGTCCTGCCGGACTCGCGGGCATGATTGCGCCTGCTGGAGAAATGTGATCCGTCGTGACACTGTCGCCGAGCATCGCGAGCACACGCGCACCAAGAATATCGTCGATGCGCTCGCTCGCATTCGCAACGTTTCCGATGTAAGGGGCTTTACGGATATAGGTCGAGGAATCATCCCACTTATACTGACCGGATTGCACCACGGGAATCTCAGCCCATTTGTCGTCACCTCGGAAAACATTCGCGTATTTGGTTCGGAACAGCTGATTGTTCACAAAGCCATCGATCACTTCATTGATCTCGGAATTCGTCGGCCAAATGTCCTTCAGATAGACCTTGTTGCCGCCCGTACCGACACCAATTGAGTCGCTGCTCAAGTCGACGTTCATCGATCCAGCAAGCGCGTACGCGACCACCAGCGGCGGAGAAGCGAGAAAGTTCATTTTGACTGCCGCATGAACCCGTCCTTCAAAGTTCCGATTGCCCGACAGCACTGAACTGACGACGAGCTCGCCTTCCTTGATTCCCTTTGCTACACCTTCCGGCAGTGGACCGCTGTTCCCGATGCAGGTTGTACATCCGTATCCGACAATCGAGAACCCGAGTCTTTGCAGGGACTCCATCAAACCCGACTGTTCAAGATATTCGCTCACAACCTGAGAACCGGGAGCGAGTGATGTCTTCACCCAGGGCTTCACAGACAACCCTGCATCAACTGCTTTTTTGGCCAACAGGCCTGCTGCAACGACTACAGCCGGATTGGACGTGTTGGTGCAACTTGTGATTGCCGCGACCACAACGTCCCCATCGGACAGGGTCACCGACTGATCATCGATATCGACATCGATACTCTGCACACCGGATTGGCTGGAGCGAATGGCGCTGAGGCTCTTTTCGACTGTTTGTTTTGCGTCTCGCAGCAGTACCCGGTCCTGAGGTCGCTTCGGACCGGCAAGGCTGGGCTCCACTTCGGACAGGTCCAATTCAACCAGCTCGTTGTAGCGTGCCGGACCGGACTGCCCAGGCTCCTTGAACATTCCCTGATGTCTGGCGTAGGCCTCCACCAGCGCAACCGCACTTTCGTTGCGACCTGTCAATCGCAGGTATTTGAGGGTATTCTCGTCGATTGGGAAAACACCACAGGTCGCACCATACTCTGGAGCCATATTGGATATGGTTGCCTGATCGGATACTGAAAGATGATCCAGTCCATCGCCAAAAAATTCTACGAACTTGCCAACTACTCCATGATTCCGCAGCAGTTCCACTACAGTCAGCACAAGGTCGGTGGCAGTCGCACCTTCCGGCAGGGAACCATGGAGCCGACAGCCGACAACCCGCGGCAATAGCATGGCGATCGACTCGCCCAGCATGGCCGCCTCCGCTTCGATACCACCAACTCCCCAGCCCAGAACTCCGATTCCATTGATCATGGTGGTATGAGAATCGGTTCCCACGACAGTATCAGGAAAGGCATACAGTTTGCTGTCAACCTGCTTTTCGCTGATGACTGTGGCCAAAAACTCAAGGTTCACCTGGTGAACAATACCAGTCGAGGGAGGGACCACACTGAACTGGTTGAATGAATTCTGTCCCCACCTCAAAAAAGTGTACCGCTCCGCGTTTCTCTTGTACTCCAGCACCGCGTTGAGATCGATGGCATTATTGGTTCCAAAATGATCCACCATGACTGAATGGTCAATGACAAGATCTGTTCGCACGACTGGATTGACAGCTCTCGGGTCGTAACCCATCTCGGCCAGTGAATCTCTCATGGACGCCAAATCGACTATCGCTGGGACACCGGTGAAGTCCTGCATCAGTACACGTGCAGGGGAAAATCCGATTTCAGTCTGTGGCGGATTGTTCTCATCCCAATTGGCGATCGAGAGAATCTGCTCCTGCGTGACGTCGGTTCCATTCTCGCATCGAAGAAGATTCTCGAGCAGAATCTTCAACGAGTAAGGAAGCGACATGACATCGTAGCTGTCGCTCAAGCGTTGGAGGGAGTGAATTTCGTAAGAACGGCGATTGACCTCCAGAGTCGTTCGCGTGTTGAAACTATTGGACATTAGACGTTGGATTCCTCTGGGTTTTGAAGCTTATGGCGCTGAAATTTCGTGCGCTGATTGAACGGCGAGTGTGTTTCAGATTAACGAACCCGCCCTGCATTCGAATGAGTTTCCAATTCAGGGGGCGGGAAGCGATGGATGGATTGTTCACAATCTTGGACCGAACTGTCCAAAATATGGTACTGGCAGGTTTGGCACTCAAGCCGTGTACAGGATATTCCTGAAACACGGCTGGGAAATGGTTGTCGGTCAGTTCTTCGGTCAACGCTGATCGAATTTGGTTGATGTTCGGACAAATTGGCAGTCAGTCAATCTCCCGGCAAGATATCGCCATCTCATCATCTGATGCGGACTCGATAATTGCGCCACAACCGCCATGTTTCTCATGGTTGAATTATAAGTGAATCCACTTCTGCATTCGGTACATTTCCACCTGCAGCGGCCGTTTTTTCGCGACTTTTTTTCTTGCGGGATTCGATGGTTGCAATCTAAGTTATGGGGACATGAATTCCGCATCACAAGGACGGAGCGAGTCAGCCTTGTTCAGTTGTCACCGGCAAATTCCCGGAAAGCAGATTTTCGAATTCAGATTCGGTCAATATCGGAACATTCAGTTCTCGAGCCTTGTCCGCCTTGCCTCCAGGATTGTCCCCCACGATGACGTAATCGGTATTACCCGACACACCGGAGACCACTTTGGCTCCAAGCCGTTGCAAGCGTTTTTTGGCCTCTGATCGCGTCATTGATGTCAATGTGCCGGTCAAGACAATTTTCTTTTCGCTCAAAGGCCTTGATGGCGTGCCTCCTGCATCGGTGGCCGCATCCATGTCACTCGGTGCGACCTGAACCCCGAGTTCAATCAGTTGTCTGACGATGCCCTGATTGTGATCGTTTCGAAAAAAGTCCGAAATGCTCTCGGCAACGATGGGACCGACATCCTGAACTGCCTCCAGCAGGTCAGCATCAGCCGACATGACCTCGTCAAGGGTCCCGAACCTCTTCGCCAGCGACACTGCTGTCGACTCACCCACATGCGCAATACCCAACGCAACCAAAAACTTGGCTAAAGTCGTTTGTTTGCTCTTTTCGATCGCCGCTATGAGATTCTGGGCTGACTTATCACCCATTCGCTCCAGGTTTGCGATCTGTTTTTGGGTTAACTTGTATATGTCCGCTACATTGTGAATCAGCGAACTATTCACCAACAGCTCCACTATACCGGTGCCGAGCCCTTCGATGTCCATCGCGGATCGCGAGGCAAAATACTCGATTCCCCGTTTAATCTGTGCTGAACAGACCAAGCTACCTGTACAACGATTCACTGCTGCGCCAGGGTCGCGCACCACATCCGACCCACACACCGGGCATTGCGAAGGAAATCTGAACCGCTCCCCGCGATCTTCCTTCTGCAGCGATAGTACGGAGACAATCTCAGGAATCACGTCGCCCGCACGGCGGATGACAACGGTATCGCCGACTCTGACGTCAAGCCTGTTGATCTCGTCCTCGTTGTGCAAGGTCGCGTTGGACACCTTGACGCCGGCAACCTCGACCTGACGCAATCTTGCAATCGGTGAAACCGCACCGGTGCGGCCGATCTGGACCTCAATCCCCACGACTTCCGTAGTCGTCTCCTGAGCCGGGAACTTATGTGCGACCGCCCATCTTGGAGCACGAGTCACGTAGCCGAGCAATTCCTGCATTTCAACCTGATTGACCTTGTACACGACCCCATCTATTTCATAGTCCAGTTGTTCGCGTCCGGCAAGCAGTCTTTCTTTCACTTCAAGGCAAGCATCGATTCCCGAAGCAACCACTGATTCACTGCAGACCTTGAACCCGTATTCGCCAAGACGCTCAATCTGTTCGGACTGAGATGTCGGCATTGGCTGGCCCTCACATCGGACAATCGAATAAAACATCGCATCCAACGGACGGGTGGTGGTGATCTGAGGATCAATCTGTCTCAGTGAACCCGCCGCCGCATTACGTGGATTCATGTATTTTTTTGCGCCAGACTCCTTTTGACGTCGATTGAGTTCCTGAAAGCCTGATCGGCTCATGTATACCTCGCCGCGAACCTCAAGCAGGGTTGGGGCATACTCTGATCTCAAGACCAGGGGTATGCTGCGAATGGTTCGGACATTGCCCGTTACATTCTCGCCGATCTCACCATCGCCTCTGGTACTGCCCAGAGCCAGTGCGCCCCGCTCATAAACCACACTGACGGCCAGCCCGTCGATCTTTGGCTCAACAAAATACTCGATCTGATCGACGTCAGCCTGATCCCGGATCCGGCGATCAAAATCGGCAGCTTCACAGATGCTGAATACATTATTCAGCGAAAGCATCGGGACCGCGTGTCGAACCTCGGCGAATGAATTGTCTAATTTTGCGCCGACTCGACGGGTAGGTGAGCTGTCTGATTCAAACTCCGGATTTTGTTCCTCGAGTTGCCGAAGTTCCCGAAACAGCTTGTCGTACTGCTGATCGGAGACTTGAGGATCATCCAGTACGAAGTAATGGTGGTTATGCTGGTTTATCTGTTCGCGAAGTGATTCAATCCGTGTTCCGATCCGGTCTCTTTCGCTTGAGCTCATTTGGTGGGAATTAACGAAACAATGCCTTTTGATTCAGCCCAATTCTGAACCATCAGCGAAGAGTCGAACAACCGGATCGCTGAATCCCCGCCCGGCGGGATTCCATGACTGTTCATACGCTCAACAAATTCATCGATTTTGGTTCGAATTTGCGAGATTGAGTAATAATCAATTGGCTGATGGTTTTGATCGACCAGTTTGACGACAAGGCGGTCCTCAAGCTCCTTCGCAAGATCATACATCGTGTCAAACGCCCGCCGAGGATCAGGTACGCATGCCAAGTTGCTGAACAATATCATCGTACGCATATCCGGGTCCTGGCCTAACTCCTCCGCCAACTCGGTATTGGACTCGTTCACTGGCACAATACTGAATAGTGGAAACAGATCCGATTCGCTATCGAATCGGTCGAACACACTCATGCCAGGGCGTTCCAGCAGATCATACTCTCGTGCGAGATATCGAATACCTTTGTTCGAAAACCGACTTTCCTGACTCGTCCTGAGCAGGAGTATGGCTTGCAGGTCGAGACCTTCGATCTGCGAAGTCAGCAGACTCCCCTCCCGGATGACGGTGTCTGTTGTCATCGAGAAATGGAAATTGCGTGACAACGCAACGGCGATGTGACCTACCATTCGAGTGAATTTCCACCAGTTCTTTTCGCTGACCGCCTGACCATTGTGCGAAAGCTGCAAGGTCAAAATAAGATCTGAGTAGTCGGATACGACTTCAGTCATTTCCAAATTGTTCCACTGACGCTTGTCAACGTCAAAACCGATGATCGAATGTGGATGATCCAGCTGAAATTCGAGATTCTTATAGACGGTCAACACATCCATTCGCCTGATCACGTCGAGTTCGGCAGGCAGCCAACCGACAACATCGATTTCCCGGTCCTGGGAATTGCGATAGTCCGGAAAAACCACACTGACTTCAAGCTCCGTCTGAACCAGCTGATCAACGTCCGGATCATCCGACTGCGAGTCGTCTTCGGAATCAGGAAGTTTCAATTCCGTATGCCAAGATAGGTCTTCAACGTCATTTTCCAGGTGCTCAGCCTCGGTTTGAATGTTGAGATTCCCCCCGAAGTAAGGACCCGATTCCTCGACCACTGGAAGGACGGAACCAATCTCGGTTTCAGCATCTTCGTCATGATTCGAATCGTATCCTTCTTGGTGGTATCCGTCCGGTTCGTCCGCCGAATACTGCGATGCGTCAGTGTCTGTCATCGCGTCCAATTCATCCGAAGTCGCGAATTGCGGTTCGGAAATGTCTGCCGGATCAGACTCCGCGTCCAGATCGTGACTCCAAACTTTATCTTCTTCTGACTCCTCAGCCTCCGACAAGTTGGCATCATCTTGCCACAGCTCGTGGTCTGCCTCATTTTCCTCGATCGAATAAGATTCAGACTCGCGGGCATCGTTGACTGTCAGGTCAGACAACTCCGCGTCCAGATCGATCGTCTGTTCGTATTCACCATCCGGTTCCCTGTCGACCGATTGAACCGGCCCTAAATTCACGCTGCTGCTTGCAGATAGGAAATGACCATCCTGGGTATGCGATTGATTTTGTCTGCTTTCTGAATCCTTCACACCAATCATGGGCAACCTCAGTCCCGTAAGACGCATTCGCCTGGTGATCAGCCAGATCACACCGACCAGGCAAATCAGCGAAATCAGTACATAAACGAACTGCATTACGCAACAAACTCCTGGGCTTCCTGCAGGTCTACGGAGAGAATTCTCGAAACATTGGGTTCAGGCATCGTCACACCGATCAGTGAATCAACGGATTCCATGGTGATCTTGTTGTGCGTAATCAAAACCAGCTGGGTCGAATCCGCCAGGTCGCGCAGACTGTTGCACAGTCGATAAACGTTCTCGTCATCAAGCGGTGCATCGATCTCATCAAGCAGACAGACAGGAGAAGGATTGATCCTGAAAAAAGCCAGAATCATGGCGACCGCGGTCAACGATTTCTCCCCTCCGGACAATGCCTGGATGTTATGGACACGCTTGCCTTTCGGACGCGCATAGACCCGCAGGCCGGCATTTTCCGGATATTCACCAATCAGTTCAAGGTGACCGCTGCCGCCTCCGAATAGCAGTGGCAGCAGTCGCTGGTATTCGGAATTCACGGAATTGAACATTTCGGTGAATTGCTGCCGCGACTCCTGATCGATTTTCTGGATTGTGTCGCGAAGTGTTTCCACCGCCCGACTCAGATCGTCGTGCTGGCTGTCCATGTAGTCCCTGCGTTGCTTTTCCTGCTCATACTGTTCAACAGCAATCAGATTGACACCGCCAACACTCTCGATTCTCCGCAACAATCGTTCCAATTTGGCCTGATTCACCTCAGCGTCAAACTCATCGTCGAGTTGTTCCATTTCCAGCTCTGGTGTTGAATCGAGATCTATGACCTTCTGATTGATTTCTTCGACTTGTGCGGTCAACGCTGAACTGTTGACTTTCACATCCTGAATCCTGGTATTGACCTCTTCCACTGAGAGTTGATGCTTCAACCGC
This sequence comes from Acidiferrobacterales bacterium, assembly GCA_028820695.1. Taxonomy (NCBI): domain Bacteria; kingdom Pseudomonadati; phylum Pseudomonadota; class Gammaproteobacteria; order Acidiferrobacterales; species Acidiferrobacterales bacterium. The sequence goes on from JAPPIB010000045.1 coordinate 49,553, forward strand.
ATCTCGTCCAGCTTTCGGTAGTTGGTTTCGGACTCCTGGGCATGATCGCGGGCTTCCGACAACTTTTCCTCACAAAGCCGACTTTCCACCAGATACTCATTCAGCCTGGCCTTGAGCGGGCCTACAGGATCATCACGATCCACAAGCCGTTTCTCAACTTCACGCTGCTCGGCTTCGATACTTCCCAAGCGTTGCTGATGGTCTGCAATGGATGCGCGGATCAGTTCGCGATCCGAATCAGATTTCTGGGCTTCAAGTTCAATGCGATGCTTGATGGCCATGGCTTCACTGACAGTATCCTGAAGCGTGTTCAACTCGAACTGCGTTTGCCTGAGCTGCTGCAGTTTACCGGACTTTCGAAGCTCGATCTCGGAGCAAGCGGCGGATTCAATATCAGCCTGACGCTGCAGTTCCTGTTGCTCGGACTGCAACCGGGTCGCAGTCTGCCTTAACTGCTCTGTCTGCGATTCGAGCTGAACCCTTCTTTCCGAAGACCTGATCCGACTGGTCCGCAGTTCTCCCAGTTCATCACTGGCTGAGTTGAGCTGCGCATTGGTATCAGTCAATTTCTGGCGCAGCAGCGCAATGCCGGATTCTAACTTGGCAATCGCCGTTCTGTTGTGTTCAAGCTGCTGGCGTCTGGTCTGCTGGTGAAGTTCATCACGTCTGACTTGAGATTCATACTTGCGAATCAATCGACTTGTTTCCATCACGCCGGCGCGTGCTTCATCGCCGACCGCGGGCGAATACCAGTTTGATCCGATCAGTGCACCCTGGGGTGTTACGATGCATTCTGTCGGACTCAAATGCGATCGAATGGCCAGCGCGTGTTCCAGACTGTCAGCGGCGTAGACACCGCCAAGCATACTCTCGACCACCTGATCCTTGCTTTTGACATGTCGCACCAGCAAAGGCGCCGCTCCGTCTGGGTGCACCATGTCTTTTGCAGCTTCTACAAAATACAGTTTGGCGTTGACCGGACTGCCGCTTGAATCGCGTGCCACCTGTTCGGTGTCGGTCACGACAACCGCACCGATCCTGTCGCCCATTACCCGGTCGAGCGCACGCTCCCAGCCCTCGGTCACCTCGATCTGCGATGACAGGGCAGGTGCCTGGTCAAAGCCATTGTCCGTCAACCATTTTTCGATTGCCTTTGTCGACTGCGCCTCGTGCAGGCCGCGTTCCAATGTCTTCAGCCGGACTTGCGCTTCCTGAGAACTTTCGCGCAACGAGTCCAATTCATCAATGAGACGATCGTATTCGGCTCGCTTGTCAGTCAGGGCATTTTCCGATTCAATGACTTCCCGGTTCAGACTCTCACTTGTCTGCGCCAGACCCTCAACTCTTGATTGCAGCGGTTCACTTGAATCTGTGTGGTCCTGTGAAGCCAGCCGATCCAACTCCTGCGCAAGAGATGTCTGCTGATTTTCCGCATCATTCATCCGACGTTGCACTTCGTCAACCGTCGCAAGAACGGACTCTCGGCGACGGATCCCATCAATCAGGTCCTGATCGATCTGCGCCGACTCGATTTGGGCCTGTTCGAACCTCGATGACATCTCATCTGTCGCCTGCGATTTGGATTGCAGATCCGCTTCAGCCTCAAGCAGCAGCTTGTGCTGCCGGCCGGAACTCTCAGCGACGCTTCGTTCCCGTTGTTCGAATTCCTCGATGGAATTTCTGAGTTGCGCCGATTCGGACTTCAGTCTCGACAGGTTCGTTTGGTCACGCTCAAGCTCTTCGCCACTTTCCTTGATCTGACGATCAAGATTGGAAATTTCCGCATTGACACGATAGTGTTCCATCTGCAGGGCGTTGAGTTTGGCCTGCTGATGCAATTGTCCCTTTCTGGATTTTTCCTGATCCGCCTCCGCTGCCCGCACCTGAGCGAGCCTTTTGTTTCTTTCGACGTCGAGTTCAGAAATCACCGACTCGGCCTGTTCTATTTGCTGCCGCAGACCAGTCCATTCGAACGTCAGCAGGCTTGCGCGCAGCTGGGCGGCCTTTTCTTTCATTTTTGTATAGCGTCGCGCCTGATCTGCCTGATACTTGAGCTTGCGCACGGTCGCTTCCACCTCGGCGCGCATGTCATCAAGCCTTTCCATATTTTCCTGTGTCCGATTGAGTTTCAATAAAGTTTCGTGACGCTTCTCCCGGAATCTTGACACGCCGGATGCCTCTTCAATGAAGGAACTGAGTTCCTCGGGCTTGCCTTCCACAATTCGGCTGATCATCCCCTGCTCAATGATCGAATAGGACCGGGGACCGAAACCTGTTCCCAGAAACAGCTCCTTTACATCGCGCCTGCGGGTTCGGGTGTTGTTGATGAAATACTCAGAAATACCATCCCGTGTCACGGTCCGACGAACGGAGATTTCGGCATACTTGGCCCACTGTGCGGGACAACGGCTCATTGAGTTGTCGAACAGAAGTTCCACACTTGACCTGGCCGCGGGCTTACGCTGTTCCGAGCCATTGAAGATCACGTCATCCAGCGTCTCCCCACGCAGACTCTTTGCCGAGGATTCGCCGACAACCCAGCGCATCGCATCGATAATATTGGATTTCCCCGAGCCATTGGGCCCTACAATTCCAGCGATCTTTCTTGGCATGTGGAGGGTAACCGGATCAGCAAACGACTTGAATCCGGCAATCTTGATTTGCTTGAGTTGCATAGGTCAGTTCCTACTTGCAGTCATTCATGCTCAGCGGCTTTATGGCCCGAAGATAACCAAAACTATTTACGGATGATTGTGATTGGCGATGGCAGCGGGAAGACCGATCACTCGTGTGGAACGGTCTGCATGAGTGAAGGTCGGGATGAAACCGACTCATGCCATTTCGTCAATCCCGGCCGCCCTGCCCGCCAGTCATCCGCAGAAAATCGAAAATCCAGATACCCCAGCGCAACTCCGACTGTAATCTGCCCGATCGTAAAACCATCGGACAGCTCATCCACTTTGCCTTCCAGCGTATCCAGCGAACGTTCGATGGCTTTGGCAAATCGATCAGCCACCGTCTGTGACTGCAGTTCCGGCGGTCTTCGCCCTTCCAGCAGACGTCCGATTGCCGCGTCCAGAATCCCATCGCCCAATGCCTGTTGCTGCAAGGCGTTCCAACGTGCCTCTCCGTCTTGTGGAAACAATCTCGGGGTTGAACACAGACTGTCTAGAAACTCACAGATGACCGGGGAGTCAAACAGTACTTTTCCGCTTTCGGTCGTGAGTGCGGGAACTTTGCCAAGAGGATTCGTAATTGGTAAGTCGGTATCGGGTGCCCAAGGATTCGTCAACTGACGTTCGACTTGATGTTCGAGTCCGCATTCATGAATGGTTGCGGTGACTTTGCGGACGTATGGTGACGTTGTGGAATAGCGCAGTTTCAGCATATAGAAATACTCACTTTTTGTAGAGAGAGGTTGGGCTGGGGTAATCGGCTGGCACCGATTTCCTTTGAAATTCTTTGGCCAATATGGTATATAAGCCGTTTTTCAAACTTGCTGTCCGAAATAAGGAATGGAAGCATTTTGGGTTCTTGAAATTTTACCATAAATGTAGGAATAACTTCAAACTTGGAAACTATCGCAAAATCACTGAATTTCGAGCCGTACCAGGCGAAAAGCAACGAAAAGTACATGAATGAGAAGCAGCGAAAGCACTTCTTGGAAATTCTTACGACCTGGAAGGAGGAGCTGTTGGGAGAATCGTCGCGAACCGTCGTCAACCTGCAGGACGAAACCATCAACCATCCGGATCAGATTGATCGGGCGAGTCAGGAAACTGACATGTCAATTGAGCTGCGCAATCGGGATCGGGAACGGCGACTAATCCGTAAAATTGAAGAGTCTATCGTCAGACTTGAGACCGGCGGATATGGATACTGCGAATCGTGTGGGATTGAAATCGGTCTCGGCAGGCTGGAAGCGCGGCCTACAGCAATTCTCTGCCTGGACTGCAAGGTGCTCGATGAGATTAAAGAGCGTCGACGGCACTGAATCACCAATTTCGAGATACATGATCAACTTGGAACTTCACGTCAGGCAGAGCGATTGAATCTGCGCCGACCGAATCAGTTATGTCTGAAATTCGCCATAATACCCGGTGGGAAACTGATGCCCCTGTCGATCATGTGCCAACCACCTGAAATTCACCGGATCAAACATGAAAGATTGTGACCTGATCGTCAGAGACGGATTGGTTGCCGCACACGACGGCACTATCGCCCAAGCTGACGTTGCATGCACGGATGGCCGTATCGTGTCCATTGCACCGTCTTTGAAACTCGCCTGCAACATCGAAATTTCCGCACAGGGACTGTTGGTCCTGCCAGGAGTGATAGACGCCCAGGTTCATTTCCGAGATCCGGGAAACACCCACAAGGAAGATCTGGCGAGCGGCTCGCGAGCGGCTGTCCGCGGCGGTGTTACCAGCTTTCTTGAGATGCCCAATACCAACCCGCCTACCATCAACCAGCAGGAACTGGACAAGAAATTAGCGAGAGCGGCTCAAGTTTGTGTCGCCAACTACGGTTTCTTCATCGGTGCCACACCAGATAATCTCGACGATATCAATTCAGCGGGACCCGTATGCGGCATCAAGATATTCATGGGTTCGAGTACGGGTACACTCCTGGTACACGCCGAAAGTGATTTGGAAAGAATTTTTGCCGGCGGCTCGCGTCTGATCGCGGTACATGCTGAGGATGAGGAACGACTGCGCAGCCGAATGCAGGCGTTTCTCGGTGACGGAACACAGCCGATCGATGTCGCCGTTCACTCGCAGATTCGTGACGATGAGTCAGCACTGCTGGCAACCCGAAGAGCGGTAGAACTGTCCCGGAAGTTCAACCGGCGTCTGCATGTCCTGCACCTGACTTCGGCGGTCGAAGTTGACTATCTCAGAGACAACAAGACCGACTTGATCAGCGTCGAATGCACTCCAAACCACCTGTTTCTCACCGAAAACGATTACGCGCAGCTGGGCAGTTTCGCACAGATGAATCCTCCCCTGCGTACCATTCGTGATCAGCAGGCCTTGTGGGCGGGCCTGAAAGACGGCACAATCGACTTCATCGCAACCGATCACGCACCTCACACGAAAGACGAGAAAGCCAAAGCATACCCGGAAAGCCCCTCCGGCATGCCCGGAGTGGAAACATCTTTGCCACTGATACTGACTGCCTGGAAAGACGGTCACTGCACCTTGGAGCAGTTACTGAAATGGCTTTGCCGCGGACCTGCGGAAATTTATGGAATGGTCGGCAAGGGACGACTCGAACCGGGATTTGATGCGGACTTGACCATCGTTGACATCGACCACTACAGAACCGTTCGTGACGATGATATGCTTACCAAAGTCAGATGGAGCCCATTTCGGGGAAGAAAGCTCACGGGCTGGCCCTTGTGGACCATAGTTGGAGGAAAGATCGCTTACGCCGACAACACGATTCAGGAGGGCGTGAGAGGGTCACCGGTGCGATTCGGTTAAGGGCAGGTCCGATAATCGCCAACGATCGTCTCTAAGTCGGATCCCTTTGCAACGTTATTGTAAAAGGACCGTCATTGACCAGCGAAACTTTCATATCCATCCCGAATCTGCCTCTGGCAATCGGGATTTTCAGTAACTCGTCAAGTGTCCGGGCAAACTCATCAAACAGATCACTCGCTCCTTGTGGTTCCATCGCCTGTGTAAAGTCCGGCCGGCGGCCGCGATCAGTCGATGCATAGAGCGTGAACTGGGGGACTGCCAGGACGGCGCCACCGGATTCAAGAACAGAATGCTGCAGACGCCGTTCGGCGTCCTCGAAGATTCTCAGATTGACAACCTTGTTTGCGAGTTCCCGAACAATGCCTGAATTGTCGTTATGGGTGAACCCGACAAACAGCAACAGTCCCCTGCCAATCTCCCCTGCCGTTTCACCGGATATAACTACGGAAGCGCCGAGTACCCGCTGTGCCAGCACCCTCATCAGACTGTCAAGGCGACCTTCAGTTGATCAAGCTGCTTCCTCTATGGCTTTCATGCTCAGTCGGATTCGACCCTGCTTGTCGACTTCAAGCACCTTGACCTTGACTTCATCACCTTCTTTGAGGACGTCGGACACCTGATTGACTCTCCTTTGCGAAATCTGGGAGATATGAACCAGCCCGTCTCGGCCTGGAAGAATATTGACAAATGCACCGAAGTCCATCAACTTGACAACTGTTCCATCGTAGACCTTTCCAACCTCTACATCCGAGGTGATCAGCTTGATTCGCTCCATAGCCATTTCGCCCCCGGACTTGTCCACTGAGGCAATCATGACCACACCGTCATCAGAAACGTCGATGGTGGCGCCAGACTCCTCGGAAAGCGAGCGAATGGTCGCGCCTCCCTTGCCGATCACATCGCGAATCTTGCTGGTGCTGATTTTCATCGTGAGAATACGCGGCGCGAACTCGGACATTTCCTGACGCGCGGCCGGCAACGCCTTGTCCATCTCTGACAATACGTGCAACCTGGCATCTCTCGCCCGATCCAATGCCTCGCGCATGATTTCCTCATTGATGCCCTGAATCTTGATATCCATCTGCAATGCAGTGACACCGTCCTTGGTTCCTGCCACCTTGAAGTCCATATCGCCCAGATGATCCTCGTCGCCAAGTATGTCAGTGAGAATCTTGAAGTTCGATTCCCCCTTGATCAATCCCATCGCAACGCCGGACACTGGTGCGGAAATTTTCACTCCGGCATCCATCAGCGACAGACTTGTCCCACATACAGTGGCCATGGAACTGGATCCATTGGACTCGGTGATTTCCGAAACCACACGAATGACATAAGGGCAGTCGTCTCGTTCTGGAAGGACTGCAGCAATTGCCCTTTTCGCCAGTCGTCCGTGACCGATTTCGCGACGCTTCGGTGATCCGATTCTTCCGGTTTCACCGACACAGAATGGAGGGAAATTGTAATGCAGCAGAAATGGGTCTCGATGCTCGCCTTCAAGAGCATCGATGATTTGGGCGTCCCGCTCTGTTCCCAGCGTCGTAATCACCAGCGCCTGGGTCTCGCCCCGGGTAAACACGGCAGAGCCGTGAGTCCGCGGAAATACCCGTGTCTGGATGTCAATCGGACGGACTGTGTTCAGATCGCGGCCGTCGATTCGGGGCTTGCCGTCCAGGATCCTGCCGCGGACAATTTCGGACTCGAGTCGATTGATCATGTCGCCGACGGCTGAAATCTGATCGTCCTCCAATTCGCTGTCTTGCGAGATCTGCTCGATGACGTCGGAACGAACATTCGAAATCATTTCCCGTCGCGTCTTCTTCACGTCGATGTCGTAGGCCTGCTCAAGCCGAGCCCGCGCACATTGGTCAACCTGCTGTGCAAGCGCCTCGTCAGTTTGCGGCGGGTCCCAATCCCAAGCCGGTTTGCCAGCCCGCTCGGCCAGATCGTTGATCGCGTCGATCGCAGTCTGTATCTCTCGATGTCCGAACATCACCGCACCAAGCATCTGCTCTTCGGATAGAACGTTTGCCTCCGATTCCACCATCAATACCGCTTCGCTGGTACCGGCGACGACCAGATCGAGTTTGGATTCGCTCTGCAGGATGTCATTGTGGGGGTTGAGGACATATTCACCATTAATGAATCCAACCCTGGTACCACCAAGCGTTCCGTTGAATGGCACACCTGAAATCTTGATTGCAGCCGAAGCTCCAAGCATGGCAATAATGTCCGGATCAATTTTCGGGTCAACTGACATGATTGTTGCGACAACCTGCACTTCGTTGCAAAATCCCTTGGGAAAGAGCGGTCGCAATGGCCGATCAATCAGTCGACAGGTCAATACCGCCTTTTCCGACGGTCGTCCCTCACGCTTAAAAAAGCCGCCAGGAATTCGTCCGGCGGCATAGGTTCTTTCTTCATATTCAACTGTCAGTGGCAGAAAATTGAATTTCTTAGGCTCGGTTTCCGCCACTATAGTGACCAATACCGAAGTATCGCCCATACTGGCAACAACCGCACCGGTTGCCTGTCTAGCTATTCGCCCTGTTTCCAGTCGTACAGTTTCGCTGCCGTACTGAAACGACACTTCCGCATAACCATTCATCTAGGTTGTTCTCCTCTTGTATTCCAGCCTGTTATTTCCTAATTCCCAATCGCGCAATAAGTTCCCTGTATCGCTCCTGGTCTTTGGACTTGAGGTAATCCAGTAATTTACGCCTGCGATTCACCATCCGCAACAAGCCCTGCCGCGAGTGATGGTCATGCTTGTGTTCCTTGAAATGATCAGTCAGCCCGCGTATTCTTTCAGTCAGCAAGGCGACCTGCACTTCCGGTGAACCCGTATCATTTTCGTTACGGCGATAGTCGTCGACTATCTTCGTCTTTTCAGCTACCGATAAAGCCATTTTCCTATTCCAATCCAAAAAAGTATCCGCAAACACATCTCATTGCCTTGTTTGCGGACAAACCAAATATCACCGTGGTACAACGACGTGCCTATCATACAAGAGATTAGGCATTCGTGTGGTGAAAAAGTCGTTTGGGTGCAACTCTTCCATCACCCAAGGACGTACCAATCCCTAAAAAACCGACAGAATCCTCGTACAATCTCACCACTCCTTCGGGTGGGAGATTCCCCGCACGAACCGCCTGGCCACGGCACAGGTAGTATGCTGCGTCAGAGGAAAGATCGACTTTAGGCAAATGTGTCAAAGTCTGGTCACACGGGATCAACAACTCACGCCGCTGTTCAACTGACTCGATCTGCTCGATCTCGTCGCGGCTATAACTGTCATTGACATGCAGAATACCGACGCCAATCCGTCTCAACGACTCGACATGAGCCCCGCACCCTAGCCTCTCGCCGATCTGGTGTGCAAGAACCCGCACATAATACCCGCTTGAGCACGTCAGTTCAATTTCAATTTTCGAATCGTCGAGATTCAGCAACTTGATCCGGTAGACCCTCACGCGTCGGGTCTTGCGCTGGATTTCAATGCCTTGCCGAGCATACTTGTATAACGGCTCCCCATTTATCTTTACCGCTGAGTACATGGGTGGGAGCTGATCGTATTCTCCGACAAACTCGTCGAGTATCCTGAGGATTTTCTGTTTCGTCAGCATCACCGGACGACGTTCGATGACGTCACCCTCGCGATCCCCCGTTGTGGTGGATTCACCAAATTTCACTACAGTCCTATAGCATTTGTCGGCGTCCAGGAAAAACCCGGCTGCCTTGGTCGCCTCACCGATGCATATCGGCAAAAGACCTGTCGCAATCGGATCCAGATTTCCGGTATGTCCCGCCTTGCGGACATGCAACAGTGACTTCACCTCCTTCAACGCAGCGTTAGAGGAGATTGCGGAAGGCTTGTCGAAAAGGAGAATTCCTGAAACCGCAGCTGGTTCTTTATGTCGTACGTTCATGATTCCGAGTTGGCGATATTGTCAATCAGGCCAATCACATGTCTGCTCCTTTCCGGCACCTCATCTTTCAGAAACGAAACTGCGGGTGTGTACTTCATATCCAGATTCGCACTCAGCTGGTGGCGGATATACGACTTTGCCCGATTGAGACTGTGGAGTGTCCTTTCCATATTGTCAGGCGCTTCACTGCTGGTGACATAGACTTTCGCGTGTTTCAGATCCCTTGACATGGAGACTTCGGTAATCGTTATCTGTCCAATTCTGGGATCGGCGAGCCTGTTTTGCAAAATAGAACTCAATTCGCGATGCACTACAGAACCGACTTTCCTGCAGCGACTGGTTCTTGTACCGTCGTCGAACATTCTAAAGCCTGAAACGACCAGACTCCGTCAGGAGTGACTGACCTCCTTGGACTGATAGATTTCCAACTGATCGTCGGTATGAATGTCATGATAGTTGCGGACCTGAATGCCGCATTCCATTCCTGCCTTCACTTCAGGCACATCGTTCTTGAACCTTCTCAAGGAATCGATCACCCCATTGTGAATCATAATGTTGTTGCGCAATACACGTACCGGAAGGTGATTTCGGACGGTACCCTCGCTGACATAACAGCCTGCAATAGTCCCGACCTTTGGAAACTTGAACACTTCGCGCACCTCAACCTGCGCAATGATCTCCTCCACAGTCACCGGTTTCATGTTGCTTGCAATTAATTCCTTCATTGCGTCGATCGCATCGTAAATCACACCGCAGTAAATGACCTTGATGTTGTTGCTGTCAATCTCCTGCTTGGCGGTCGCTTCGGCTCGAACATTGAACGCGATAATTATCGCATCTGCCGGCGTGGCAAGATTGACATCGGATTTGCTGATACCGCCGACCATGCTATGGATTACTCTTATCTCAACTTCCTCGTTGGAGAGATTGGCGATCGCTGTCGACAGGGCTTCTGCCGAACCGCGAACATCAGCCTTGATCACTATATTGAGGATTTTCGGGCTGTCCGAGTCACCGAAAGTGAGCTCAATCGGCCCGGGGCCGGGCTTGCTTGCACCGGCATTGCGATAATCGATCAGCTGCTGTGCGGTCTTATCATCCTGAACGCAAATGAAAGATTCGCCAACTGCAGGAATTTCCTGAAATCCAATGATCTCAACCGGTGTCGATGGACCTGCCGACTTGACTTTCGTGCCGCGGTCGTTTCGAAGTGTTCGCACGCGCGCCTTCTGAACGCCGGCGACCACATGATTTCCGATCATGAGATTGCCTTTCTGCACCAGCACCGTCACGACCGCCCCCAGACCCCGATCGACCCTGGCCTCGATAACGACTCCACTGGCTATGCCTTCGGTAGGAGCCGTAAGGTCCAGAACCTCGGACTGAAGCTCGACCATTTCAAGCAACTCATTGACGCCCGTACCTCTGAGCGCGGAGACCGGCGAATAAAGAACATCTCCGCCAAAGTCCTCCACGATGACATCATGTTCGGTAAGCTCCCGGAGCACCTTGTCGGGACTGGACTTATCCTTGTCAATCTTGTTGATGGCAACGATAACAGGCACATTCGCGCTGCGTGCGTGATTGATCGCTTCCACTGTCTGGGGTTTGACCCCGTCATCCGCAGCAACCACCAGAATCACGATATCTGTCGCCTTTGCTCCGCGAACCCTCATTTCCGAAAACGCTTCGTGTCCCGGGGTGTCGAAGAATGTGATGCTGCCTTTGGTCGTCTTGACCACATAGGCGCCGATGTGCTGTGTAATCCCACCTTTTTCGCCCTCAGCAACTTTGGTTGAGCGAATATGGTCCAGCAAGGTTGTCTTGCCATGGTCGACGTGTCCCATGACCGCAACGACTGGCGAACGCGGATGCATCTCACGGTCGTCGGCTTCAAGATTGATCAGGGTGGCCTCAAGGTCTTGCGAATCCGCCTCTGTCGGCCGGTGCCCCATTTCCTCAACCAGATAATTGGCTGTGTCCTTGTCTATGGTATCGTTGATTGTTACAATCTGACTGACTTCAAACAGTTTCTTGATCAGTTCGGGCGCCTTGACGGACATTGCTTTGGCCAACTCCGTAATCTTATTGGAATCAGAAACCGCCACTTCCACAACAATCGGGTCGACCGGCTGGGTAAACCTGTGTTTTTTCTGATGGTCGTCGCTGAGCGGTGCCTTACTGCGACGGACGCGATCCCGCGATGGCTTTTTCCGGCCTCTGGCGATGTGCAACTGCTCACGTCGGGCGGTATCTTCCTTTGCGGCGGATTTTCGCTTTCCCTTGGCCTTCTTGGGTGTTTTCCTGCCACTGCCCGGCTCTTTCTTTTCAATTATGGGCTGGGGCACTTCCACAGGTTGCTGCACGTCGGCTTGCGCGGCCTCTTCAGGGGCTTCATCTGTTTCAGGCTTCACCTGCTCGCCAGCTGTCGGTTCTGTGGCCTCATCGGGTGCTGCAACCGCTTCCTGATCCTCTGTCTGCGCTCCCTGCGGAGGTTGCTCCTCCGCTTCAGCCGTCGTTTCTTCTTCTTTCTCTTTGGGTGTATCTGGCACATCAACCAAAGGTGCTGGAATGCCCCTTGGCACGATCACAGATCCGTCGACCACCTCGATCTTGACTTCCCGTTTGGCGCCGGTCCGTCCCTGTGATTCGACTGACTGGCTCGGCTTTTTGGTCTTGATCTGCACGCGGCCCGTCTGCATCGACTTGACCAGCTTGATCTTCTGCATGGGCGTAATATTGCTGTCTCCGGTGATGCCTGCCACACCGGCCTCCTCAAACAGCATGATCAGCCGATCCTCGGAAATTTCGAATGATTCGGCGAGATTTTTAAGCGATTCCGTCATGCAGCCTCTTACCCTTCTTCGTTCTCCAGTTCTTCAAGCATCGGCGCCCGTGCGCTCATAATCAGTTCACCGGCCAATTCAATGTCCATATTTGGAATGACGTCCAATAAATCGTATGTGGAGCAATCAGCCAATTCCTCGCGGCTCAGGATGTCGTTTGCCGCCAGCAAACCGGCCATGGCCTCGTCCACGCCCTCGACCTCAAAAAGCGATGGCTCGGGTTTGTTGTGCTCTGCCTTGACCACACCGGCAATCTCGTCCTTGAGGATCGCGTCAGTGGCCCGGTTCTGGATCTCTGCGACAAGGCTTTCGTCAAACTGCTCGATGTCCGCCAGAACCTCGGCTTCTGCGTAGGCGATGTCCAGCATCGTGCGATACTCGTTCTGAACCAGGACCATCGCCACGTCCTCATCAACGTCCAGTTGTTCCATCAGTTTCTCAATTTCCGCCCGATCTTCCTTGAAGCGTTTTTCCTGGGCTGCCTCGTAGTTCATGATGTTCAACGTCCAACCTGTCAGCTGGGAGGCCAGTCTCACGTTCTGTCCACTGCGTCCGATTGCCTGTGATAACTGTGATTCCGCAACAACAACATCCATGCTGTGTGTCTGATTGTTAATGGCAATCGATTCGACCTCCGCCGGAGCCAGGGCATTGATCACAAACTGCGGTGCATTCGGGGACCATTGGACAATATCCACACGCTCACCGGCGATTTCATTGGAAACGCTCTGTACCCGGGTACCGCGCACACCGACACAGGCACCGATCGGATCAATTTTCGAATCAGGAGAGAAAACGGCGATTTTCGCTCTTTCCCCTGGATCTCGGGCTGCGCTTTTGATTTCAACCAGACCTTCCCGTGTTTCCGGCACCTCGAGCTTGAACAGTTCAATCAACAGTTCAGGAGAGGTGCGATCAAGAATCAGCTGCGGGCCTCGGGAATCGCTGCGCACATCTTTCAAGATCCCTCTAATGCGGTCGCCCTTGCGCAGACCGTCTTTGGGTATGGAGCAACTCCTTGGCAGAAGCGCCTCGACACTGTCGACATCGACGACTGAGTCGAGACGTTCGGCGCGCCGTACCGAACCGAACAGCATTGTCCCAATAAGCGGCGTGTATTGTTCATAGATCTGGCGACGTTCCGCCTCACGGACTTTCTGCAAGATAACCTGGCGGGTCGTCTGAGCAGCGATGCGTCCTAACGCGCTTGAGGGGATCTGTTCCTCAATGAACTGCCCGGCTTCCGCGTCCGGTTGCGTCTGCTTGATCTTGGCCAGCAATATATGGCGATCCTCACTGAAATTCTCGTCTTCCTCCTCCACGATCTCCCATCTGCGGAACGTATCGAAGCCGCCGGTTTCCCGATTGATCGATACTCTGGCATCAATATCGAGAATATTCTGTCTTTTTGCAGCGGCCGCCAACGCGTCCTCGACCGCCTCGAAGATAACCTCGGTATCCAGATTCCGCTCGTCGGAAAGGGCTTGCACAATAGTTGGTATGTTTGACTTATCCATTATTCATGCGCTCCTTCAAGCCAATCCTCCCATATCCGGTTTCAAACGGGCTCGACGAATGCCAGTGATATCAATGCTGTAATTATCACCATCCGCGAGCACCACAATGTCATTGTCCCTTACCTCAAGCAATTGTCCCAGAAAATTCTTTCTGCCTTTACACTGCACCCAGGTTGAAACATCGATCCACTGCCCGACCGCCTGGACGAAGTGTTCGCGCTTGGCCAGCGGCCGTTCAATTCCAGGCGATGAGACTTCCAGATTGTACGGACCCGTGATTGGATCTTCCACATCGAGCAGCCTGCCCACCTGTCTGCTGACGAATGCGCAGTCATCTAAGTCCACGCCGCCGGGAGCATCGATATACAGGCGAAGTACTCGGGACCTCCCGCGACCGATCAATTCGATGTGCACCAGTTCATACCCATAGCCTTCCACGGCCTCGTCAAGCATGCCCTGCCAGTCGTGCTGTGTCTGTATCAGGTTCGACAATTCTCCCAGAACTCCAGTTTTTTGGATCCGAACAATCAAAAACCTCGCATTAGCGAGGTTTTCTTGAGTCTATTCCTCCGTTTCAGTCAGTTTGGTTCAGAACAATCTCAACGTGTCACTGATCAATCAACACCAATCCACTGACTGAAAGCTTTCTTGGTGTGAAAGTATACCATAAGTCAGCCGTTGATATCAGCGTCAAATTCCAAACGACACCGCGGGTTTTTCAGGCGTTGACATCGGCTACCCGATAAAAATCCATGTAGTTTTGGGCATTGTGTTTCAAAACGAGAACTCAGTGGCGTGTGAATCAGGGTGCCTGCAGTGACAAATCGCACCCGCCGAAAGTTCATTTGCGGCTTTCGAGAATACCAGCGCGACTGCAACATCACCGACCCCATCAATCACCTGGTCAACTCACTCCGAGGGAAAACCATAATCACCGCATAAGTGCGGTGATCTTCACTGTCGCTGTCCGGAAACAGGAACTATCCGGCAGATGCATCACCGGGGACCTGAGAAAGAGCGCGGCACGCTGAAGTGGATGTGTCCGGAGGCTGTGTTTATCTCGACTGATGAAAGTAACGGTTGCAAAGTTGTCGGGATGGAAGACTCTGACTTTGCCCAGCTGTGAAGGCAGTGACTGCTGTTCCGTCTTCATAGGCTTGATGGTATTCATTATTCATGATCGGTCCAGATTCCAGCCGCGAGGTGGAAGTATCAGATGGCAACGTCCAATACTGCCCGACTGCAGGAAAAAATATCGGTCATCGCCTGACCAGACTATTGTCAGATTGCTGATACACTCCCAATCGTCAGAAAGTTTTTTACTTGTACGTAAATTTTTTTATAATATCTGGCACGAACTGAAATTTGGAGGCAAAAACAAAAAACTATGCGAACTGGAGATCAAATGCTCAACCATGTTATCGATAAATCCGCTACGGATTCCGATTTCAGGATGAAACTGGTTTCAGACCCAAAAGCTACGATCAGTGAGGAATTGGATATTACCGTACCCGACTCCATGACAATCGTAGTGCATGAGAGTGATATGCAGACCGTTCATATCGCTCTGCCACCGGACCCCAACATGACCGAAGAACAGCTTGAAGCTGTGTCAGCTGGTCTTTGTTGCTGCTGGTAAGTCTTTTTAGGAGCATTACCAGCCAAGATCCCGAGCCATTTGGTTCCGATCTTGTAAACAAGTTGGAATGAAAAACCCCTTGTCGATGTATCGACAAGGGGTTTTTTGGTGGTAAGCGCCAAAAATCCAATCTGCTCCTGATCGCACCAGGAGTCAGGTGGCAAGATTGCTTCAGTTCTTCAGGAAATCCACAAGATTTTCCAGAGCCTCAATACAGAATGCAGACGTCACAGACTCAGACCCGTGTCCCTGCTGCCCCCACGTGCCCCACTTCAGCGACTGATCACCAAAAGCCAGAAGTTCAGGCCAACTGCCATCCTCACCTTGCATATCAATGATCCGTTCGGCCTGTCTCTTTGCATCAATGCGTTCAAGGCATCCTATGTTATGCAACGCTGAAACTGCCTGAGCAGTCTGAAGGACATCGCCAAAATCGCCCATGCCATCGCACAACCCTGCGATACGGTCCGCCAGTACGGGTCGTAATTGGTCAAGCGCCGGTCGCACCCTGATCATGGCACGCGCGGCGGCATAGCATATTGCCACTGGATCGGGGTACCACTTCGATGTGCCGGCAAGATCACTGTCCGCAATGAGACTTTCCAACCATCGCAGGGCGCGTTCGGTTTCCGGACGGTCGCCCAGATAAGCGATTACGTTCGCATTGACTACCGGATCGGCTTCAATACGAAACATCTTCACAACATCCGGCTCATCTCCCTCGAGAATCCAGGTCATAAATCGACCGTACTCGTCGCGATTCGCCAGAATTTGCGGTATGTTCCTTCCCAACATGACCCACGGATGGTTCCCAGCGACAAGCGAACACAGAGCGGTACTGTCCAGATCCTGGGGAAGGTGACGGTAGTATCTCCACAACCCTGGATATTCAATGGTCTTGACGAGGTAAGTCCTGGCCGCGTCGCACATCACCTTGGCACGCCGATCATCAGAACTTTCCAAGGCAAGTACACAATAGGCGGAGATGAAGGGAGGCCTTTCGAAATGTCGGGGTATGTCCGGGTCTGAGACATTGAAGCGAATGCAGTGCAATGCCCCGTCTTCATTGACAGTGGAACTCAGGAAATCAAGCCCCAGGCTGATACTCTCCCTGCCCGCTTTCGCAAGTTCCTCACAGGTCAAATTATCCTTTGGGTCTCGCGGTCTCTCAGGGCGCGGTGGACGGACGGGCGGCGCCGGATCGTAAAGTGTCGCCCGAAGAAACTCAAGTGATGTACCACCGGTCTTGGCCGCCTGCCGTTCGGCTTCGGTGAACTTGTCTTGGGGTGGAAGCACCAGATGCGTCTCGGTGTAGGACTCTTCGTGAACATGGATTTTGTGGTCTGCATCCAATTTCACGTCAAGTTCGCGTTCGATCATCGCTTTCGGGTCGGCGAGAAGACTCCTGCGAAACTCGCCATCCTCACGAGCTTTCGATTCAATCTTCCCAGCTGCGTCAACCGATCTTTTCACCAAAGATACCCAATTCCGGTCATTGAGTCGATTCGATTCAGAGAGTCTGTCTTCTCACCAACTCTTTGAACACTCCATCGACTGCCATGAGATTCTGGAAAGAACCTTTTTGTATGACCTTTCCCGATTTCATCACGTAAATCTGATCTGCTTGCGCCAGCTCGGACAGTCGGTGGGCGATGACAACCCGGGTGGAGGTCAGAGCTGCGAGGTTCTGCATCACCCGAGCCTGACTTTCATTGTCCAGCCAATTGGTTGCCTCGTCAAGCATTATGATTCTGGGGTTGCGAACAACTGAACGCGCAATTGTGACGCGCTGACTCTCTCCTCCGGACAGAACACTCCCACTAGCGCCCACCATAGTCATCATACCCATAGGCATGGCCTTGATCAGCTCGTCAATCTCAGCGGTCCGGGCAGCCCGCCATATTTCTTCACTGGTCACGTTCTCGTGATGACTTACCACGTTATCCCAGATGTCATTGGGATGAAGCGCCACTGACTGCGGCACTGTACCAATTTCCCGACGCAGTTGCTTCAGGTTCAATTGGTTCACATCACGCCCGTCGAAATACACGGCGCCAGCTGTTGGCTGCTCAATTCCAAGTGCGAGTCGCAATAGCGTACTCTTGCCTGCGCCAGATTCCCCGGCGATGGCAACAAATTCACCGGGACGGATATGAATCGTGACATCATCGAGTATCAGCGGACCGTCCGGGCCGTAACGGAAAGAAACTTGATCGAACAGAATCTCACCACCTAGTTTAGGAACCGGGTTTCCCTCTGACTCGACTTCCGGAACTGCGGCAAGCATCGGACGAATCTGCTTAAACGCTGGCAGCAAGGACGCGATGGTGCCTATGGACTCGCCGAGTCTGGAGATTGCAGACTGGAGCACGAGAAATGCAGTGTAAACGATGAGAAAACTGCCAATCGCGACATGCCCGCTGTTCTGAATCGCGGTCGCGAAAAGCAAAACGCCACCTGCAAGAAATGGGAGCGCAGCTGCGAAAGCCCGTAAATGTCCTTCGAGCGAACCCAGTTCGATCTCCGCGTTCTTTTGCTGGCGATACTCCTGCGCCCAGATCGCATACGCCGACCCTTCTGCGTTTTCCACCCGCAGCTTGACTATGCCGTCCACGATCTGAAACAGCCGTCCCGCTACACGACGGGCTGCGCCGAGCATTCGCCCATAAGGCAATATCTGACGCAATCCAAATATCACGGTTATCAACAGCGAAAAAAGACTGAATACAAGGGCAACAACCCCAAGAAACGTATCGTAGAAGAAAATGACTGCAAAAATGGGGAGCAGGAAAATGACGGAGAGCAGGCTATCCGAAACCACCCCCTGAAAGCCATCGCGCAAGTTCTGGAATGTCATCCCCGACATGGCAAGATTGCCAACCGGATACTGATGCAAGATTTTTGATGGCAGCCGCATGAGCCGATCCCAATATGCAGCTTCAATTCGCGAGGCTGTACGTCCTTCGATTCGCATCATTGTTGTGCTTTGCAGTATGTGCAACAGTGCGCCCGCCACACCAAATCCTGCGATCATCGCTGCAAAAATCCACAACTCGTCCAAAGTTCCATCGGACGTTACCTCGGTTGCGACATAACCAAGTGCAAGAGCGGGCACCAACTTAATCAACCCGAACAGAGTCCCGACGATAACCAGCCATGTCAGGTCCGCAAGTGAACCGGACAAGCCAATTTTCAACATATCTGCCAGATTCATCTTGCCCGTCGGCAGTGGTTGATAGAACACCCAGGCGTCTTCGGCCAATGTGCCGGCACTGTCAGATGTCACCCGGGTCTTGCGCTTGGTTACCGGATCATATTCCCGATAACCTCCGAACGTACCCGGCAACAGTGCCACAGGCTGGTCATTCTCGGAGCGGAACGCGAGCAATGCGTTGCTGTCGCTCCGCCACCACTTCTCATCTGAATTCAGACGCACGCGACGGGCGCGAATGCCTGACGCGGTCAGGACATCAAAAAGGCGCAGTGGAGTGGTGCCCAGTGCAGATCGCGATGGAATCGTGAAATTGATCCCTTCACGATGTCCGATTGTTTTCAGCGCGTCCACCAAACCTGTGTCTCCAGCACTGACATCCTGATCAACTGGCAATTCATACAAATTGAATAGACGGTGTCGGGCGACTTTCTCAACCATACGTCGGCTAGATGACAGTGCGACTTCCAAATTTACCTCATCCACCACCGCCAACCGACGATTCAGTCGTTCCAAGTCGAATGCAACGGTATGGAAGTAAGCCAGTGCCGGCATCAACGTTCCTTCCCGCGCCAGGGTTTCGGTCGATTTGCCCGATACTGTAGTTTCCGCATTCAAGTTAAGCCAACTGTACGGCGTCATCGGTAATATGGTCTGAAGTGAGCTGTCCATCCGGGAAAGTTCCGCCTGCTCGATAATATCCATGAACAGGCACCCGCTTTGTGGCAGCTCGGTCACCCACACGACACCTCCCAGAGCAGATAACGTACCTGGCGCCACGCTCTGCATTTGATCAGGCTTCGCGTACGCTGTCATCCGTGGAAGTGGGTTTACAAATCGCGATAAAGTTGCGGTTATCTGGGTGAGCCATGTATCAATCTGTTCAGCCGTTTCTGCTGGATCAACCTCGGATAACAACGAAACTGGCAGGCGTTTCAAAAGGGAATCGGGCGTGCCTTTGGCGACTAAATGCAATGTAGTGCCCGTTTTGTCATCTCGCCGATCTGGCGCTACACCCGGCAGTAACCGGCCCGACTCGCTGCTCAGCAAGTGCTGCGGTGCCTGCATCACTCCTTCAATGTATTCGATGATGAAAAGATTGACAGCGCCTCGATCGATGTACCAGATATGATCCGGATCATCGAGATCAACCGGCAGATTGGCGGCGCATGGAACTGATGTACCGCTACGGGCAGCAAGTTCGGCCAGTGATGTGTACCCGCCGGGTGTGGAATCGTTCATCAGTGCGACATGACAAGTTTGAAATACGGACCGTCCCGATCCTCGATCAACTCAGAGTGAGTACCTCGCTGTACCGTAACTCCTTTGTCGAGCACTATGATCTCGTCGCTGTCTCTCACGGTGCTCAGCCGATGTGCTATGATCAGGCAGGAGACTCCGCGACGCCGTAAGGCTGCATCGACACGTTGCTCGGTCTTGGCATCGAGGTTGCTGGTTGCTTCGTCCAGAACGAGCAGCGTCGGATTGCTTACAAGTGCCCGTGCGATCTCCAGCCGCTGTCTTTGGCCACCACTGAAATTCGCTCCACCTTCTTCAACATATGTTGAGTATCCCTTCGGCCTGAGCAGTATCTCGTCATGAAGCTGAGCATCTCGCATGGCAGCAAAAACAGCTTCATCTGGAACCGCTGAGTTCCAAAAGGTAATGTTGTCGCGTAGCGGTCCGGAAAAGACAACCATTTCCTGATTTACCATCGAAATAGACTGCTGAAGCACCTGCTCTGGAATCTCGTCGCGACGAAAACCTTCAAACAGAATATCGCCCGACCATGGTTGATAGATGCCTGATACAAGACCCGCCAAAGTCGATTTTCCAGAACCACTCGGTCCAACGATGGCAACTCTCTGCCCTGGTTTGATTTCAAGGTTGAAATTCTCGATTACTGGCGGACGGGCAATGTTGTAACCGAAAGTGACACCTCGCAACTCAAGATGACCCGAAAGCTGGAGTCGGCCCTTAAATGTCTTTATCGACTCTGAGTCGGGTTTGCGGCGCCTGAATTCGGGGGCGGGCTCAGTTTTGGATATATCTTCAAGTCGCTGCAAGTCAATTTTGAGCGCCTGATGCATGTCGGTGAATTCCATGAACCGTCCGACAGGGGACAAAAACATCTGCGCCAGGATAAAAAATCCAACCAAGGCACCCAAAGTCATTTCCCCATTGATGACCATCATTCCGCCGACAGTACAGATCACCGCGCTGCGAAAAATATCAATCATGTCTGGTAATGCGATACTGACCGCACTCGCTTCGGAATATAGCTGGCAGGCCTGTAATTCTTTCGCTTGCTGGCCACACCAACGGGAAAAAAACCGGTCATCTGACCCGGTCATACGCAGGTTCTCCGCATGGTTGAGCATCTGCATACCGTAGTTGATCAGCATTCCCTGCTCGCGCCGCATCGTCTGGCTTCGGACGGCACGAATCGCGTTGAGAGACCGCGCCAGAACCACATGGAGAATACCCAACAATAGAACGATCAGCGAAAGCAGGACATCATAGGCAACCATCGCGATTAGAAAAAACACGCTCATCGCCATATCGATAAGAAGAATAAGATACTGGCTTGTCAGATTTTTCGCGATCCTGTCTATGGACGAGATCCGATCCACCACATCGCCTGTAAGTCGGTTCTGAAAAAATTCCATCGGCAACCGCAAAAGCCGCGACATGCCCCGGCTATACCAGATCACCGACATCCGAACCGCAAGCCGCTTCAAGAATCGGTGTTTGAACAATGTCAGGATGTATGCGAGGATACCGCCACCAAACAAAGCTCCTGCCAATCCGCCCCAGGATTCATGGCCGCCCAGCACATCGTCCACAAAAGTACCGAGAATTGCAGGGACAATGATTGCCAACAATGTAAGCATGAGTGTGCACACAATCACACCGACAAGCATGCGCTTGGATCCCGACAGATACAAGCCTAGCTGATCCCATACACTGGGCTGTTCCCCGCCGGGTTTGAAATTCTCATTGCGCGTGACCTGCAACGCAACACCACTGTATGCTTTGTTGAACTCCTCAGCGGAAACCTTGCGACGTCCGGTCGATGGATCATTGAGATAGAAGTTGTGGTCATCGAACCCCTCAAGAACCATAAAATGGCTGAATTGCCAGAACAGAATAAGCGGCAGTTTCAAGTTCTTCAGCTTATCGCCGCTAATGCTCAAACCCTTGCACTCGAGACCATAGTGCCTGGCAGCGCGCACGATGCTGGCAGCATTGCTGCCGTCTCGGCTCACCTCACACTTCTCGCGCAGTTCGGCCAGAGACACCCAGCGTCCGAAGTAGCCGAGCACAATTCCAAGGCAGGCCGCGCCACATTCCGATGCGTGCATCTGCAGCACAACCGGTGTGGTTATCTTTTGTTTCATTGAGTCTGAGCTCATGAAAGTGATGCCCTAAATCCGCATTAGAGATAAAAAAACAACAAAAGCCCTGCCAGTATAAAGGGTTGAAACAAAACTCCGTTTCACCTTATGGGACAGAAAAATCATACCTCAAGGCGAGACTGATAAAAATTGTACCACACCGATGCGAGTTTCACCTCCCGTAGCGGGCCGGCAGCCAATCGCTGAATTCATGAGCCGGTTGAGGCTCGGTGCGAGAAGCGATCCGTTGTTTCCGCCTTGCGGTCAGGCTCCGCGAATGGTGACACCAAAATTGTCCTTACGCAGATTCAGGGTGATTCAGGGATATCTACGATTGTCTGTTTCGGAATAGCGCGATCGGTAACCGCGTGCCAAGTTGAATCGTAACCCGGCAATTCGTATCTGTGTAAGAGCTAAGGTCAAACTGTTCGTCCGGTATGACATCAACCCTGTGAACTGATATCGGCAGTTGTGCCTCAAACCTCGCCAGTTCCCCGGATATGGGTTCAGAAGAGATTTTCGCTATCTTTCCGTTGAATTCCAGATTGTTGTCATCAGTTTCGCCGAGTTGTATCTTTATCGGCAATTTGGAATGGATATCGCGCACACTGCCGGAATTGACCCAAATGAGTACCTGCACTGACCGGTTGGTCTCAGATGGGTTATCAACAGAGCCGACAAAAATTCCGTCGGCAGTAAAACTACGGGTCATGCTTCCAAAAAACAGCCATCCGGTGAAGATCACCAGCAGCGAGACGGTGACGGCTAGAACAAGACGCTCTCGAGGCGTGGAAACTATCAGCAATCGATCGAGTTGCTCGCGATCGTGCTTAGCCTCAGCGACGGTATCGTGAAATGATTGAAACGGATTGCCGAACACAGCCTTAGCTCTTATGTTGGGAAAGTTGGAACCAATGAATGAGGTTGCCCTTTCGAGTCTGGAAATCGAATCGTTCACAAACTATCTGTTCAACTTCCCATCGGTCGGTTCTCATCTTCGAATTCTCCGTTTCTTTCCGATTGAATTGTGCAGCCGGTATATTAGCACCGCTATCAGATTGGAGTCAATTTCCTGCCCTCGTTCACCACAGATGCGGCAACCCGACGGGGTTCTGACGAGCGGGCAATCACCCGACAACCGATATGCCATTGTCCTTTGCCAGAAAGAACATTCAGGCGCAATGCAGGTGCATGGCGGTGGGCTGTCCCCCAATGTCAGTCGACCTTGATCGATTCGCAAAACAGTTTATTCACTCCTGCGTCATCTTTGGATAGGTGTTGCAACCGTGTTTTTCCATTTCTGCCAGATCGCGTATCGCGGATAATCTCTGACATCCCATCCAACCCGAGCGTTCATCACTTCGGTGAGCAACCGAGGCCCTGAGACATCTGGAGATAACTCGTACAAGGAACCCCACACATGCGATTCCAGTCAACCTCGTCGATAGTCGGCTGACTTATCAATTCGACCATATCGTCAAACCTGTCCAGGGCGTCGCAGTCGACCAGGCCGGGAGCTGCCGCCTTACGATGTTTCGGCCAGATATGTTCACGCGCATGACGCCAGAATTCGCTGTCGTGTACAGAACCGCGACTATAGTGCCAGCCAACAAAAAGGCCATAACACAGCATGGTCTTGATGAGAAATCGATTGACCACCGGTGCGTCTCGCTCAAGGTGATCAATCGAACGGTGAAGTCGAGTATGAATCACCATTCCAATCTGCAACTGAGCCGATACTATGGCTGTCGCTTCAAGAGGCTCCATGAAAGCTCCGGCATTGCCAATGCGAGCCACTGCGCCGTCATAAATTCGTCGATGAATGAAATTAGGAAACTGAATGACTGCGCGCTGCTCGAATTCTGACACGCCCTCGGCTTGAAGCAACTCATCAAAGTCCGACTCCACTTCAGTGATATCGGACAGATCGCGGTTGAAGATATATCCATATGACGTGTGTGCAGTAAGTGGGATCACAAACACCCAACCATGGGGACGGGCGACTGCTCGGGTATAGGTATGATGCAATGCTGCTCCATCTTGCCCGTCATTGATGATCGACGGGCAACGACGGATGACAGCTGTATTCGTCGGAATGAAAGAGATATCAATGTGTTGCTCGGGGTTGAGTTGTGGAGGAAAGCCGCGGGCGTCAAACACCAAGTCGTAACGTTCCGACTGCCGGTGCTCAAATTGCACTTCAGCCCCGCCGGCCACTCGGGTGATTTTCAGCACTTTCGCGTTGATATGACTGGCCTGCGAACTTTCGGTCAGCATCTCACCCATCAGATCCGCTGACAAATGGTATGCGTAGGATTCATCACGCGGCATGAAATAGTGTATGAATTGCCGGTTTTTCAGCCCCCATCCCTCAAATGCCACACCGTACTTTCGGGTTCCCTTGATACGCTGTTGAACTGTTAACTGAGGCATCCCTGTCAGTTGGCTCAATTCCTGAACCAGACTTGGCCAACTGCCTTCACCCACTCCGATTGTGGGGATGTCGGGGTCATATATGTGGTGCAGCTCGTAATCACTATGAGGGAGAAGACGCGTGATGGAGGCAGCCGCCAGGCACCCAGCTGTTCCCCGTCCGATGACTGCAATTTTGCGTAATGATTCGCGACCTGGCTGTATCATCCGGCACTGACCCCGGCAAAATAATCAAGCAATTCTTCTGGAATGTTCGGGACTGCTGCCTGTGCAACAACTTGTTCGGAACATTATACCATCAGCACTCATATGGACTTTGGGGCACGAAAGCCATGCATTCCCGCCAAGTTGAGAGTTCAAGCGCCAAGTTTGCACCGAGTCCGAACCGTTGAATCAGCATGGCATGCGAATGCAAAGTCCGTTCGGATTCAGTTCGACGATACAAACCGTGACTCTCATTGGTCATGCCGTATAATGCGCCTATCGGGCTGAGACAGCTCGGTGAGGACACAATCCTTGGTTGTCTTTTCGGCACACAAAGGGAAATCGTGCTCAAATGAAGTTTCCGGCTTGCGTGGTTTGTATGGACTTTTCATCTAGTGGAACCGTTGATGCTCACCTTGAGTCTGGCGTAATCAACAGTGCGAACCCGAAGCCTCCATCGCGAAGTGCGGTAGGATATCGAAAATGAGTTTCGAAACAGCGAGCGACGGACGGTTTGTCGTTCCAAGTTTCTGGAATGCGATTCCGCATTTTTCACAGCTTGCAGTCTTCCCTTTACTGATCATTGCTGCAGTGAACGGCGGGTGGTGGATTGCGGGGCCGGTCGCATACTTCATCATCGCCGATTTTTTCGAGCCCCTATTCGGGCACGACAGCAAGAACATCGATCCCAAGAACACTCCGGACAGCCAACTGTTGCTGTATAAGCTGGCGGCGTGGATGTGGGCAATTCTGTGGCCACCTACTTTGGTATTCATACTATGGCAGGTCCTGTTCGGCAATCACCTCAACTTGATTGAAACCATATTGATTGTGGCGCTGACCGTCGGAGTGGCACAATCGATCTTTATCATCGGACACGAGATGATCCATCGCCAGACTTCGTGGGAACGACTTTTAGGTGAGTTCCTTCTGGCATCGGCCTCCTATCCACAATACGCAACCGAGCATGTTTACCTGCACCATCGGTTTGCCTGCACACCATTTGACTGCAGTTTCGCACCCAAGGGCAGAAGTTTCTGGCAGAGTTTCCCGAACGATCTCCGAGACAGCTTGATTGGAGCTTGGCGTTGTGAGCAATCTCGGCTTCAACGTCGACGAAAGCCTGGCTGGCATTTGTCCAATCCGTTCTGGCGATATGTCGCCGAGACCGGATTCTGGTGGCTGCTGGTTTATGTGATGGGCGGCATCTGGGTATTGCTGCTGTATCTCATTATCTGTTTTACAGTGATCATTTCGATGAAAATCATCAACTACGCCCAGCACTATGGCCTGCATCGAATTCGCCTTCCAAATGGCCGCTTCGAACGCGTCAAGCCGCGACATTCATGGAGTGCCAACTACAGAATTTCAAAATGGTTCTACTACAACATGCAACGCCATGCGGACCATCATATCGCCGCTTACCGAAGATACCCGCTGCTGCAGCACTACGACGAGGATGAGTCGCCCAAACTGCCGGGAAGTTATATGCAGATCGGCAGCAAGGTTCTGAACTCGAAAAAGTGGTTCAAATTGATGGATCCTTTGGTCGATGAGTGGCGTGCGAAACATTACCCTGAAATCGATGATTGGACAATCTATGATTCAAAAGCTTTCCGTCTGCGGCCGAAGGCGTTTGACGCCATCACCGAAATCTACCATGTCTTGCCTGGTCTGTACCGCTGGATAGATCAATTTCCTGAGTTGCTCGACGGGCTCAACGAAAAGGAATTCACGGATATTGACGTTCCACCAGGATCCGGACAGGATCTGGAGTTCGAAACAATCGCCCGTCGAGGTCTTGCCCGTGTTTATTGGACGCTTGAGCTTGGTATCGAAGAGATGCAGGCGCAGATTCTCGAAATTCCCGCACAAACCACGAACGAAGTCGTGGAAAACGCTCGCAATTGGACCAATGAGAAAATTGTGCAGATCTGCATGCATGTAATTCGAGGCAGCCTGTCGCCTTCAGAAGCCGGAATCGCGATGTCACGAGTCGGGGCGGCTGCAATCAATTCTGTCCTTTGGAAAGTTGGTGAGAACTTCACCGAAAAATACGGCTCGCTGACCGATGGAGGAGTCATTGCCGTGCTTGGCGGTGACCTTGCCAGTGAACCCGACACGACGATCGGATCGCCGCTCGACATCTATCTTGTCTATAGCAGCGGCAATGAACAACACTTTGAGGCGTTGTGTGGACAGTTTCTCGAAGAAATCCAATCGTATCTGCATGACAATATTCTGTACGCTGCGCATGTTGCGGGAGATCGGCACGATGCGATTCATGCGCTCGTGTCATTCGCTGAACTGCATAGGTCTGGCAGTCCCGAAAGTATCCGCAAACTGATCATGTCGCGCTGTATATTCAGTTTCGGCAAATCTGATATCGAATCTCGATTCAATCGACTGCGGCATGAAATCCTAAGCCATCTGGACGAATCACACGCTAAAGCCATCACAATACCCGCGAGTGACTCTCGGGGTGCAGTCGATGCGTGGCTGACTGCAAGACAATGCGAAAGAATCCCTATTGAAAATATTGAACACGCTGCAACAGTTCTGCAACTCAAGCATGCGAGAAACTCATCACAACCGCCGAATCCTGATGCAATTGTCGCATTTCAGTTGGCCGTCGAGGATGATTTGATTTCCAAGGACGCAAGTGAGCGACTGATCGATGCAACGACAATGTGGCGGAATCTGGCAGGTATTGTGAATCTTGTCACTGACAGGAATCCATCCCATGAGACGGCGAGCTCGACAGTCAAATCAGTTATCGCCGGAGCATGTGGATTGGAGGATTTTGACGAGCTATATGCCGCGATTTCCGAAATGGCAGTCGCTTCCAAGGCAGCGCTTGAGAATCTGGAAGTTCCCGACGCGAGTGACGAAGGCGCTTGATCGGCACGAGTTGCCAAACACCGACAGTGCCTGAAACAATCGCGTATCTTCCCAGCATTTGATGCCAGTCCGACGTGTGTGGAACTGACGAAGTGGCAATGAGTTCACCTTTCGAATGCAAACGTCCCGGATCAATCCCGTCGGACGAGAATTGATTAGACGTGCCCACGCCAGATTCCACTAACAATTCATCAGGCCAACATCAGGTGAAAGTGGATTCCGGCAGCAGTATCCTGCGAAAGTTCACTGTGCAGGACACGGGTCTCGTCGATGTGCCGCTGCTCTCCCCCCACATTGAGTTCCATTGCATTGACGGGGATCGGACACTTCTGGTTTCCGAGACTTTCAACACTCTGCTCAATGGAGTGATTGTATCCAATCTGCTGCCGTTGCTGGATGGACGGCGGACACGTCAAGAGATCTGTAACAAACTTGACGGTCGGTTTTCCGAATCGGAGATACACAAAACCCTGACTGCCCTGTCGGCCCGAGGTTACATCGTTTCAGGCGAACATACCCTGGATAGTGCTGTCGCGGCATTCTGGACTTCATTGGGAGCGTCCCCCCGATGGGTGCAAACGTCTCTCAGCACCTTTGAAGTTTCAGTTCACGGAGACAATGACGGAAATCTGGCGCAACAGTTGCAATCCATGGGAATTCCCGTGAAGCCCCATGGTCGGACACTCGCTATTCATATGTGTACAGACTATCTTGACACCAGTATCGTTGAGATCAACCGCAGCAATCTGCAATCCCGCATACCGTGGATCCTGATCAAGCCCAACGGCATTGTTCCCCTGTTTGGCCCGGTATTTCATCCCGGGGATAACAGACCTTGCTGGGCGTGTATCGCCTATCGCCTTCAAGGCCATGAGGAAGTTCATAATTTTCTTAGAAACGTGACGGGAAGTCAGTCCGTATTCGTGCCTCGCGCGGCTCAGCAACCGATCTCAGCCGCGATCGTCGGCCTCGCCGTCGCTGAAATAGCCAAGTGGCGGGTATTTGACGGAGCGACATCACTGGATGATCATGTCATCTCAATAAATTCGGCACGTCTGC
Source organism: Acidiferrobacterales bacterium (assembly GCA_028820695.1). Lineage (NCBI taxonomy): Bacteria > Pseudomonadati > Pseudomonadota > Gammaproteobacteria > Acidiferrobacterales > Acidiferrobacterales bacterium. Next base: position 78,174 of record JAPPIB010000045.1, read on the forward strand.
AAATCGAACGACATAGGGCCATGCACCGTCCCCAATGTTCCGAGTGCGGCCTCCCGAATCTGTCTGACCCGGCTCGCCAACCGCTTCCTGTCAAGCTGAAGCCGAGTCCCAAACTAGTGAACAACAGTGGTGGTACGCGTTCAGTTTCACCGCAGCGAACTCTGGAAAGGTACCGCCATCTTGTCAGTCCCGTCAGCGGAGTTGTCACCTGGCTCAAGACAAACACTAATGAACCAGACTCATGGCTTCACGTTCATACATCCGGCAGCAACTTCGCGTTGAAAAGCAGGAAGCTGAGTTCGTTGCGTCGAAGCCTCCGAAGCAAAACTGTCGGCAAAGGCAGCACAAAAGAACAATCTGAGGCGAGTGCGCTGTGCGAAGCGATCGAGCGATATTCGTGCGCATATCACGGTGATGAGATCAGATGTCGCAAAAGCCTTTCTGAACTTACGGACTCGGAGGAGATGTCAGCGATCCATCCAAATGAAGTGCAACTTTTCAGTGACGATCAGATCGACCACGCCGATGAAATCAATGCCCGCAATCATCCATACAACATTATCCCCGACAGATTTGACGATCAATTGGTCATCGATTGGTCGCCCATATGGTCGCTGACCCGGAAACGGCATCGATACTTGCCGACCTGCGTTATGTATTCAATGCTTCCCGAACAGCGGGAGCTGACAAATCTGGCGGCGGACTCGAATGGCTGCGCCGCCGGCAATACTCTGGAGGAGGCAATCTTTCAGGGGTTTCTCGAACTGGTCGAGCGCGACGCATTTGCGATCTGGTGGTACAACCGACTGCGGATGCCTGAAGTCAGCCTGGATAGTTTTCACAATGAATATCTCTCGCAGGCGAAAGATTACTACGAGTGTCGCAACCGGAATCTATGGGTGTTGGATGTAACCAATGATATCGGGATTCCTGTGTTTGTCGCCATCTCCCAAAGGACAGACAAGGAGTCGGAAGATATCATCTATGCCGCAGGGGCACATACCGACCCCCAGGTTGCCGCGTTGAGGGCGGTGTGTGAACTGAACCAGTTCTTGAACCTCGTGGAGCCGCAAGGACCCTGCGCAAGCGGTTATCGGGTTGACGACCCGATGAGTCTTTGGTGGTTCAAAAATGCGAAGATAGCTACCCAGTCGTATCTTGCGCCGTCTTCGGAACTGCCTTCACGTACCCGATGCGATTATCGGACTCCTGACACTGAGGATCTTCTTGACGATTTGGAATACTGCCGAAGCATTATCGAATCCAAAGGAATGGAGTTTTTGGTGTTGGACAATACCCGACCGGATATTGGAATGCCTGTCGTGCGTGTTGTCGTACCGGGACTACGGCATTTCTGGGAAAGATTCGCGCCCGGACGCCTGTACGATGTCCCGGTTGATATGGCTTGGCGCGATAGTCCGCTTGAAGAGTCGCAACTGAATCCGATTCCGGTTATTGCATGATCTTTGGCATCAATCGGATCAGCTATCGAGTGGAATCGGTTGAATTGATTCCAATTCTCGGGTTTTTGGTCACAGTTGCTTTCCAAATGCGACGCGTTTGCCATGTCCTGAGCGCACTTTCGCTCAAACCGTCGCAATCGGAAGCTGGAAGAGCTCCCGCACATTGTCTCGCAGGATTGCGTTGCGTTCAGCCGGTGTCAGACCAACAGCATGTTCCGCCAGCAGTTTTTGGGAACGGGGCCAGGTGGAATCTGGGTGTGGAAAGTCATTGGCCCAGAGCAACTGCTTGTAATTCATAAGATCCTTGGTGGCAAAAGCTACCCAGTCATCCTGAAAGGTGGTGAAGACGTTCGAAAACAGGTACTCACTTGGCAACTTGGACAACCCGTCGACGATTCCGTCGTTTGTCTCGTTGTATGCCGCATGATCCAGTCGATAAGCCCAATGTGGGACCCAGCCCGCATCTGCCTCGGCACTGACCATTTTCAGATTCGGGTGGCGCTCGAACACACCGCCCAATAACATCTCGACAATGACGTCCTGGACGTCGCGGACAATCTGCATGAAACGAGACATGCGCTTGCCCCTGACCTGCTTTTTCAAAATGGATTCCGCACTGCGATGACCTTTTCCAGTGAGTATATGAAAGCACACCGGCATCTGAAGATCGACCGCACATTGCCACAGCGCGTCCCAGTCGGGATGATCATAGCTCTCGAACTGTGGGCTCGCGGGCAACATCATTCCAACAAAACCCCGTTCTTTCGCCCTTGTAAAATCGTCTATAGCCGCGTCGATAGATCGCATCGATGTCATCGCCAGACCAAACAGTCTTTCCGGCAGACCGGCGCAGAATCCCTCAAGCCAACGGTTGTATGCGTCGATGCACGCATCCTTGTAATCAATGTCGGCATGGCTCATAACGATGAGACCGACGGTGGGGTAAATGACTTCCGCCGCGATACCATCACGTTCCTGATCGGCTAGACGGGCTTGCGGATCCCAGGCACTTCGTCTGCAAGTCTCAAAAGTGGCATTGAGAATATGAGTTGTACGCATTGACGGCGGCATACCCGCACAGTCAATCGTGCCGATCGGAATGCGAGTGGTCAGCCCATCGATTACATAGACATGTCGATTCCATTCATCAAGCTCGATGCGGGGCGCTCGCTCCCGAAACTGAGGGGACATGAACTTGTCGAAGCATGCCGGCGGCTCCAACACATGTGAATCGGCCGAAATTGCTCCTTCAAAAAACATGGCGTCCCTCCTCCTCACTGTCAAGAATGTGCGCGAAATTACGGGAATATTCCGGATAGAAATTACTGCCGAAATCCGTTGTGCCGGTCAGAATTTATTTTATTTGATGTGTCCGTTAACTGCAAAAAATGTCCTCGTTCGCTGCCTGTGAGCCTTTTCAGGCAGACAGTATCAACTTGTATTTCCCAGTAATTTACTGCAACAGAACCTGAAGTCTTTTCGTAGCGGAACAACGGCTCGGCCGCATAGGCTTTCAGTTTATGTCAATACTGAACCGTCCCTGAAAGGACAAAAAATACGTAAGCCTTCACGCCTTTCAACTGATTTTCCGAAATGACCAGCTTAATGTGATGAATGCCCCGCAGCAACACAAACTGCCCGGACTTCGAAAACAGTGTGACTGGCTTCGAAACCCAGTTGCCAAGTTCTGCAAGTTTCTCACGCGACACCAGATCTTCAAGCCCGAGAGCTTGAAGAAAAGGATCCCAATCGGTCATGCCATCTAGCCAATAGCGTGATTCTTTCGTATATCTCTGTCTGACAATGAGTGTCAATCCGAGATCGGGACTGAGACCGTTTTCCTGCACATCAAGATACACGCCGGTTCTGACCACTTTAACCCGTTCCATGAAGCGAGAAAGTATCCGATCAACATCTGACAACTCACCCGGCCAATTCGTTGTCTCGAGGTAACGATGGATGTCCGGCCGCGACTTGAAGCCCATGATTGCCAGCCGTATAGATCGTGAGCGAGAGGGGAAAATCCCGAACGCGTCGAGACGTGTATCTTCCGGTTGCGCCAAATAAACGTCCCGGAGCGTCTTTCTTTGGCCATCCTGCAGTTCCCAGCCGACACTGGAAACGAGTGCATCAGCCACCGCAATGACGTCATTTGTCTGATCACAGGCACCAACAATCGGACGTTCTCCCGGCCTCATGAACATTCCCGGACGCGGGCACTCGTCAACCTGTGCTGAACCGATGTCATATTCCAACATCATCTTTTGGCCGACAATTTCACGCAGTTGTGAGCGCTCAGCATTAATCAGGTCAAACAGCCGCAATACGGCTTTGGCGGTTTCATCCGTCCCGTCCACTCTAGCCCGTTCCGCGAATGACTGCTGAATCGCACTTTCGGCCGACAGCGATACGCCTAAATCCGCAATAGGCTGGCTTTCATGCAGTGGCAGTTCAAAGCCGAATGGAAGAGCGCCGACGATAATGGGGAAGTCCCCGGCAGTTTGCAATATGCGTTCCCATTGATGATCTCCGATAAGAACCGGTGAAATCATGCTGCGAAAGCGCGCAAGCAGGTCTCCCATGGTACCGCCCTCTTGCGCAAGTTTATCCTGAGTTAACTTGACTGCTTGGTCAGTATCCATGTCTTCCCTCAGACGATTGAGTTGTTTCAGTTTCGCGCAACAGCCACTTCAAGTCACCGCTGCCGAATCCTGACTGCCGATCAGATAAACGGAAGCTGTGATTCGCTCTAGCGGATTTGACATGCCTGTATTCGGATACCCGGGCGTGGCCGTATCAAATAGCGACGGAATACCATGATAAATGAAGGCTGGCATGCTGTCCATGCGCGTGTCGCAGGACTGGACGTTCACAAGATGAGTGTCAGCACAGTCGACTTCGACATTAGCTGGTCATAAATCCGTGTGACTGCATGGAATCAGAAGTTCACAGCGTAGTTCAAGACCAGACTGGCTCCAAATAACACCGTTACCGTACCGACAGCCGTCTTCAGACGGTGCTGCCAGGAGTTATGACCGCGCAGACGGTTGAAAGGCACGGCGATTGCCACAGACAGCGCTGCCATCCCCATAATCGACCCCAATCCGAATAGCACAATGTAGGCTATGCCAAGTACAAACGACTGGACAGTCTGCAAAGTCAGTAAGATTAGTGCCGCGGAGCCGGCTAGACCGTGGATGAACCCGACAACCAAGGTTCTTATGGGAATTTCACCAAAATGAACATGGTCGTGATCGTCCCGCATACTGTCAAGCCTTCGATCATGCGCATGCAGATGAATATGCCTGACTCCTGCCGAATGTCTGTGCGCGTGAATATGAAAATGACGTCCGGCTGAACGACGAAAAACATCAACGCCAAGAACAATGAGCATCACGCCAACGCCAAATTCCAGGAAATCTGCAACCTGATGTGGGACCGGCGCATCCATGCTCAGGAATATCACACCGACCACCAAAAGTGTGAATGTGTGTCCGATTCCCCATACAACTCCCTGAACGACCGCTTTGGTTTGACGGGAGTGGCTTAGAACCAAGACTGCCACCAGATGATCGGCTTCAAGCGCATGCCTGAAACCCATCAGAATACCCAATAGCAGAATACTGATTAACATGACCGATGTGGAAGTTGATCTTCGTCAATCGGAACAAGCTTTCGTTCGACAATAGCCGAACGGCTTTTATCTGTCATTAGATTTCATCGACAGATCTGTCTTGATTTCGCCTGGTTGACAAGCAAAGAAAATGAATCGGCCAACCAGAAAAATCGCTTCCTGAATATCGTGCGTAACGAAAAATAATAGTTTTACTCTCTGTTTCGATTGTCTCGATTGCCATCTCCTCAATTCCCCATGAAACCGCAATCATCTTGCGCGTAGAGTATAGAATCTGAGAAACTGCGGCGGCAAAACCCGCCTGCTGTTGGATTTATCGATGTGCCAGATTGATAAAGCAAACCCATGAACAGACACTGGAAAATTAAGATGTTCCTCGAAGCGCCATTGCTATCCGGACCATCTGACTTCCACTCGATGGCGGAAACCGTTACATCACCCCAAGGGGCTTACGATGCCGATGGACAGTTTACAGGAAAAAAATCGAAGTCGCCAAATACTTCAACATCCCCAACAAAGAGCTTTCGACTTGACCCAAGAATCTGCACATCAGCTGACCTGCACTGCGCCAAGTTGTGAAGTACGGCCACCGGATGTCGAATTTACGATTCCAATAGCCCATGTTGGGTGTCCTGACTGAATTATTCGATGTATACTTTTTTCGGCGGCGCTAAGCGAGCGACACAGGATTGAATGATCAGTACGCACGGCTGCAAGTTGCCACGGAATTTTGCAGGTTGTGCCAGTTCGACTGGCACGTCTGCACCAACCATTGTTACAGACACATAAGATGCAACACGTCTGCTTTAAGGTTGAACATCCGGCTGCGACACTGCACCAAGACGGCGGATTACATTTTCAGCTTGTGTTTTCGCGTCAGAAACCTATTGTTTATATGGAGCCTTTATGAGTACAGATAGTTTGAATGTGTGGGAATTCGTACCTCATCAGCATCAAGGTCCAGCTGCGCAAAACGGAAAGGATGATCACATATTTTCACCGCGCAATCACAACGGTGTGTTTAAGTCACGCGGGCTGTCCACATTTATGGGCGCACCGTATTGTCCCCCGGACCGCAATGCGATTCGCGAAATGGGAGCCAAGATCTGTTTTTTGGGGGTTCCCTGGGATCAGGGACAAATGGTCAGGGCAGGCACTTCCCAGGGTCCGTCTGGAATTCGGGAGGCATCAACACAGTATTCTCCGTATATGTTTGAGTTCGATGTCGATCTGATGTCTTTTTTCCGCCCGGTCGACTGTGGAGATGTACCGATTGTTCCAGGTAACAACGAACGCAGTCACGAGTATATCTACCAATATGTCACCGAATGCCTGGAAGGTGGTGCCAAAGTCATCCTTTGCGGCGGAGACCATTCGGTTCCGATTCCCGGCTCGCGCGCATTATCCGATTTTCATAAGAACGGTAAGATCGGCTATTTGCATGTCGATTGTCATCTGGACTCAGCACCTGACTGGGAGGGGACTCCGTTTACCAATTGCTCCGGTCCGGCACGCGCGTTTGATTTGCCCAACTGCTCTGGTGAAAACATGGCGCATATGTGCTCGAGAAATGGACTAAACCCAAAAGACTGGGTCGACTTCTGGGTTGACAACGCAGTGCGCATGATACCGATGCAGGAGGTCGTGGACCGCGGAATCGAAGCCTGCAGCAAGGAAATATTTGAAATCGCTTGGCGCGGTACAGACGGAATCTACTGGTCGTGGGATACAGATTCGCTGGATGCCAGCTGTATGCCGGGCACGACTGCGCCAGAGACGTTTGGGCTGAAACCTCGCGAAGCGATCAAACACGCGCGCATCGCAGGCACATACGGGGCCGACATATTTGAAATTTCTGAACTGACACCGCATTTCGATGTCAGCGACATGAGCATCAAACTGGCCTGCTGTCTGGTATATCAGTATCTCGGCAGTCGAGCAAAGACTCTGCGCGACCAGGGAAAATCTGCCTGAAAGATGCAGTTTACCCGTTCCATTTCAATATCTGATTATTGTGAGATAGATTTATGAATCCCGCCAAGAATTTTGAACATTTATTTTCACCGCTGGGCGATCCGGAAAATTTCAAGTCGCTCGGCGTGGTCACCTTCATGCGCTCAGCGCAAGTCGATATGGAGACTGATGCGCTGAAAAATAGCGGGGCCCGCTTTGCTTTTGTCGGCATTCCCTACGATGAGGGCAACGTCGGCAAACCCGGGTCCGAAGACGGACCTCAGGCATTTCGCATCGCCAGCCACGAATATTTCCCTTACTGGTTTGAATATCGTGTCGATCTGACGGGCACCTGCGTTGACTGTGGAAATGTGCGTGTGCCGAAAGTCAGGCCGGAACTGGCGCACGACCGAATCTATCAGGCCATTCGGGAAGTGCTTGCAGCCAACATCACACCCGTGATTTGTGGCGGCGATCGATCTATTTCAATCTCAGCTGCAAAAGCTTTGTCCGATCATATTGGCCATGAAAGGAAGATGGGCTATATGCACTTCGGCGCACATTTGCAAACTGCTGACACCTGGGCTGGCGAAAAAATGGCCAGTCCGTGCACTCTGGCTCGAGTGAGTGAACTTGCAAATGTGGACACCGCCAATATCGCCCATGTCGGCGCTCGCAATTCAATGAACCCCCGGGATCACATTGATTTGGCCAAATCACGCGGGATTCGGTTCCACTCGATGGATGAAGTGGTCGAACGCGGTGTGAAATCTGTCGTCAATGAAGCTGCAGACCAAGTTTGGAACGGAACCAGCGCACAATACCTCAGTTTCAACATGAATATTCTGGACGCTTCGGCTGCGCCAGGCGTTACCGCACCGGAACCTGGTGGGTTCGAGTCGCGGGAGATGATGCAGACTGCCACTTTGCTTGGCGAGCGCGGTTGTGTCAATCTGATTGAAGTATCCGAGTTGGCACCGGTTTTCGATGTCAGTGGCACGACATCGAAATTAGCCGCTTGCATTGTCCTGCGCCTGATGGCGGCAATGGCGCGACAACGGGGTGAGCTTGTTGATCAGGACATCCGGCGTGAGGACTTGCGAAGTTAGATCAAGGCCCATGCGGTGTAGATTCCAGCAAAGAAATTACGGCAATCTGCGCCGACAATACCAAGGTGCCAGCCACGACAATCGCTTATCCGGCTAGGAATATGATTCTGAAAGCTTGAAGTCGGCTTGTTGGCCCTTGGTTGGTCATTTGACAGTTTTGAAGCTCGACCTCCAGATGCGATCAAATACATCGATTATCGCAGCTGATACTATGAGGACAACTCCAATAACCTGAGTCCAGCCAAAAGGTTCACCCGCCAATATTGCAGCGGACACCACACCGCAAACGACATCGGTCATCAATAACAGTCCCACTCTTGCCGGACTGAGTCTCTGCGCTCCCCAGAACACCAGAAATATCGCTGACACAAATACCACTAAAAAAATAACAATCCAGAGAAGGGAATTGGTCACTGCACTCAGTGTCGGCGGTTTCTCCAAGCCCTGAAATGGAAATATTATGAACAACAGAGCAACGAGCGCACCACCGATATAAAATGCGCCTACCTGTTCCCAGACCCGGACTTCAGGACGTTTTCGTATCCCGATTGTCGCGAGCGACCAAAGTACTCCAGCGCTAAGCGCAATCAAGTCCCCGGCATTGGATATTCTGAATTCGCCGTTCAGAACCTCCAGAATTACGATCATGCCGGCAAGGCCGCAGACGATTGCCGCGATTCGATACGGCGTGATCTTCTCGTTGAGCATGAATCTGCCCAGTATGATGCTCCAGATCGGCGTCAGGTAAATCAGCAGAATGGTTTTGACAACTTCCGTGAGAACGAATCCAATGGCGTAAAAGACGATGCTGCAGCCGCCAATGAGTCCGGTAATGAACACGTTCCACGGAACACGGCCGGTTTTTCTAAACTGGAGGAAAAAGACAAACAGGAATAGCAAACCGGCAATTCCAAAGGTAATCAATGAAGTCCATGCAGCCGAAATACCCCCAGCATCCAGCTGCCGAATCGGAATCCAGAACAGTCCCCAAATCGCGCCACTGATGGCAACAACGAGACTGGGTACTAAAACGGAATTCTGCTTCATCGAATCAGGATGTGGATATTTGCCTCAACCGGCAGTGAATTTTACATCCCAAGCGACGCTGCGAAACCCAAATCGGCAAGACAAAACGATGAAAACGCAAGCAGACAGTCGAACTCCGCGATCCGACATTCTCCCGCACTGTCGATTCTCGTCGTTGTCCGGTCACTACGCTGATGTCGACCGAAAAGTCACGAACTGCACGAACACACGGCTGTCGCGCATCTCGTCCCTGACCGTCAATCCGCAGTCCACACCGCATTGACGCGGAAATTACGGCTCAGTGGCAACTGATGGCAAAATCGCTTTGCAGCCCCGGCGCAAACCATTCGGCAGATTCGGCACACGTCCGATCCTCAGCGAGGTGTCGCTGCCTGGAAGATCGGACTTTGCGGCACCTGGCCGGCTCATGTCTTGAGCGAATGCTGTCGGCCCGGCACGGGAGGTGAAACTCGTATTGGCTGATTCGCGTAGGTGTGCTCAATTTTTTTAAGCCTTGCCTGTGCAGTGGTGATGTCTCACCCGCTGGATGAAACGGGTTTTTGTTCCAACTCATTCTACTGGCAGGGCTTTTCTTGTCTTTTCCATCTTCAATGCGGATTTTTGGCGCCGGAAAGATTTTTTTGACTTCCAGTTTGTATGGTAAAATTTTTTCAAAAAATAAACTGAATAAACGCTTACGAAGCCTCGGAGGTGTAGTTTTGTGTAACGTATGCGGATGTGGGTCAAGCGATATTCACCATCATCATCATGATCATGATCACCACACCGGTCATCATCATTCTCACCAACATGATGAACAGGAAGACGCGAATCACTTCCATTTCGGCTCAAATGACGCTGGAGTCTCGGTAGCCGGATTCAGCCCCAAGCAATTGGTCACTATCGAAAGAAACATTCTCGACAAAAATCAGGCTTTTGCCGACTCGAATAGATTGCATTTCCAGCAAAACGGCGTTTTGGCGATCAACTTGCTCTCCAGCCCCGGTGCAGGTAAAACCAGCTTGCTGGTGCAGACGATAGAAAATCTCAAGGAAAACGTTCCAATTTTTGTGATCGAGGGAGATCAGGAAACAGAAAACGATGCGCAACGCATTAGAGCGACTGGGTCTCAAGCGGTCCAGATCAACACCGGAAAGGGTTGCCATCTGGATGCTCATATGGTTGGCCACGCACTTGAAAGTCTTCAATTTTCATCTGACAGCCTGCTCATGATTGAAAACGTAGGGAATCTTGTATGTCCTGCGTCGTTTGATCTTGGCGAGTCCTATAAAGTCGTGATTTTGTCTGTCACTGAAGGCGAGGACAAGCCGATCAAGTATCCCGACATGTTTGCCGCATCGGACCTGATGATTGTGAACAAGATCGATTTGCTGCCGTATCTGAAGTTTGACGTCGACAAGGCAATCGAATATGCGAGACGGGTCAATCCGAGTATTGAGATCATTCAGTTATCTGTTGAGACAGGACAAGGCATGAAGTTGTGGACTCAATGGCTGTTATCGCATATGCAATCGGCCCCAGTCGATTTTCTGCGTGATTCTGAAACAACCGAGTCGGCCTCCCATGCATGAACTGGCACTTGCCCGAAGTCTTGTTGAGTTGGTTGAAGACTACGCGTCTGAGCATGACGCAGTCAAGGTAAGGCAGGTGAACCTGCGTTTGGGTGAAATGTCGGCGATGGCGAGAGCGCTTCATTTCTGCTTCGATTCGGTCGCACGCAACACCGTCTGTGAAGGAGCCCGATTGCGCATAGAGGAAGTGCCCCTGACTGTCCATTGCGACTGCTGCGACGAGGTCAAGCAGCCGTCTGGCCGCTACAACTTCAGATGCCCGGACTGTGGCATGCCGACACCGAAATTGGTTTCCGGCAGGGAGATGCAACTGGTTTCAATTGAATTGATGGAAAATCATGAATCTGCGTGCGCGAGGAAACGTGAGACGCTTTATCAAACTGCCTGAATGCTGGTGTGATATTCGCAAAGGAGTAGCCGGATGACATCCCAAAATGACAATGCCTGGAATTTTGTGCCGCACCAGCACCAGGGACCTCATCAGGAAGCAGAATTCGACGCCCATATCAGATCGCCGAAAAATCACAACGCAGCTTTCAAGGCGGAAGGAATCCTCACATTCATGGGAGCTCCATACTGTCCGCCAGACCGAAAATCAGTTCGCGAGGCAGGTGCCAGGATCTGTTTTCTCGGAGCGCCATGGGACCAAGGCACAATTGTGCGTACAGGTACTTCCAGCGGCCCGCATGGAATCCGTGAGGCGTCTTCGCAGTATTTCTCATATATGTTCGAATACGATGTTGATCTGTTGACATTCTTCCGGGTGGTGGACTGCGGTGATATCCCGATTGTGCCGGGTAATAATGCACTGTCGCAGCAATATATGTGTGATTACGTTACAGAGTGTTTGGAAGGTGGCGCCAAGGTCATTCTGGTAGGAGGAGACCATTCTGTTCCCATACCCGGCGCTCGCGCCTTGTCCCAATATCTGGGACGGCATAATTCCGACGGGAAAATGGGCTATCTGCACGTCGATTGCCACCTTGATGCTGCGGTCGACTGGGCTGGAATTGAAATCACCAACGCATCAGGTCCGACAGAAACATACAAGCTACCCAATGTAAATGCCCAGAACATGGCGCACATGGGGTCCCGAAACGGACTCAATCCCAAAGACTGGATGGATTTCTGGGTTGACAACGATATGCCGATCTACTCGATGGCTCAGGTAGTGGAACGGGGAGTTGAAGTCTGTGGTCGTGAGATTCTTGAGCGTGCATGGAACGGAACCGACGCGGTCTATCTTTCTTGGGATACCGATTCGATCGACTGCAGCTGCATGCCGGGAACGAGCTGTCCGGAAAGTTATGGCCTGACCGCACGCGAGGCATTGGCATTCGCTCGCCTTGCGGGGCAATTCGGGGTGGACGTGCTTGAACTTGCAGAGCTGTCTCCGGTTTTCGATGTAAGCAAGATGAGTGCCAAATTGGCCTGCAATTTGATTTATCACTATCTGGGCAGTCGCGCACAGACTATGAGGAATCTCGGTCAGCAACCGTGAGATGCAATATTTGAATCTTCAATTTCATTTGATGAGAATCGTATAAGACAGAAATCGAATCTATTTGTTTAACCCTTGTTGGTACAGCATATGAATCCAGTTAAAGCGTATTCACACCTGTTTTCTCCACTTGGAGGCAAGAAAGCGGACAACTACCGTACTCCGGGACAAATTTCGTTTTTGCGATCGAAATTCATGTCCCTGAACGATGGGGACCTGCCGGGTACCGATGCGCCCTACGTCTTCATCGGAGTCCCATTTGACGAGGGCAATGTCGGCAAGCCGGGCAGCGAGGACGGACCGCGTGAATTCAGGGTCGCATCATTGGATTATTTTCCGTTTTGGTTTGAGTTCAACGTTGACTTGCATGGCAGCGCAATTGACTGTGGCGATGTATCGATGCCAAGGGTAAGTCCCGATGTTGCTCACGAACGCATCCACGGTGCAGTGCTTGCAGCGTTGAGAGCGGGCAAAACGCCAATTATCTGCGGTGGGGACCGTTCCATTTCCATTCCCGCAACGAGAGCGTTGTCAGACTACTTGGGCTCCGACAGGAAAATGGGATATCTTCATCTTGGAGCCCATCTCGATATGTCAGACAGCTGGGCCGGTGAACGAAACCTCAGCACCTGCACGATGGCGAGAATAACGGAACTTGAAAATCTGAACATCGAGAACGTGGCCCATATTGGAGCTCGTAACTCTTTCAATCCAAAAGATCAGGTTGATTTGGCCAAGGAGCGAAATCTGCGGTTCAATCCCATGTTCGAAGTGCTTGAACGCGGAATAGACGATGTCATTGATGAGGCTGTGACACGCGTGTGGGACAACACCGATGGACAGTACCTCAGTTTTAACTTCAATGTGCTGGATTCTTCGGCTGCGCCAGGTGTGACAGCCACTGAGCCCGGAGGGCTTGAATCGCGCGAAATCATGCGTGTCGCATCGCGCATCAGCAAACAAAAAGGAGTCAGCGTGATTGACGTTACGGAACTGTGTCCCATGTTTGATGTCAGCGGGTCCACTTCACGAACGGCGGTTTGCGTCGTTCTTCGGATTATGGCTGAAATCGCAAACCTGAAAGGACAGACCCTGGATGATTCGATTCGCCGTCCAGGGTGGCAGTATTAGATTGATTTTTGAACTTGGAGGTAAGATATGAAAATCTTGAAATTATGGTGGCGCAAATGGACTGTCTCACTATTGACGGTATTTGCATTTGTGGGCGTTTCGCTTCCCACAGGCGTATCCGCGGCGGATGACTTGAATGTCCTTGTCTGGTGTGATCACGCCGACGATAAACTGATCAAGCCGTTCGAGGAAATGCACGGAGTGAATGTCAATGTAAAGACGTATGAGGGAACCGGGACAGCATTGTCGATTATCGAGCAGTCTTCTCCGGGGGACTGGGATGTTCTGGTCGTTGACGCACCCGATGCCCCGATGGTTGCAGGTCTCGGACTGCTGGAACCTCTTGATGAGTCTCAATTGCCTCTAGGAGACATCTTTGCGCCACTGACTGCCGCTGGCTTCAATTATGTAGACGGAAAACGCTACACAATTCCAGAGAAGTTCGGCTATTACGGTGTCGTGTACAACAAGGACAAAGTCGACCCTGAAGATATGAAAACCGTTCAGGTCATGTGGAACGAAAAGTACAAGGGCAGAGTTGCTGTTTATGACTATTACTTCCCGACAATGCAGTTGATAGCGATATCAATGGGTATGCATCCAGATGAAATCACAATGGACTCATTGCCCGAGCTGCGCGAGCGGCTGCTTGCGATGAGACCCAACGTAAAGATGATTGGTGATATCGTCAGTGTGCAGAATGCACTGGTCAACGGTGATGTTGACATCATTCTCAATGCTGCGGAATTCGCGGTTTCGAATCTGATGCCCTCGTTACCAAATTTGGATTGGACAATTTTTGAAGAAGGCGGACTGATGTGGGTTCAGGGCCTCAGCATCATGAAAGACTCACAGAAAAAGGACCTTGCAGCCGAGTTCGTCAAGTATATCGTCAGTCCTGAAGGACAGGGACGACTGGCAACCTCAGAATGTTACTGGGCAATGCCGGCGAACTCGATGACGGAGCTGTCTGCTGATGAAAAGCAAATTCTGAGGTGGGACCAACAGGACGGGTTCCTGAGCCGTTCGGTTCCATCAACAATCAGTCAAGCGGATATTGATGCTGAAATGCTTGACATATGGACAGAATTTCTACAAAACTAAGTCTCATTCCTTCGACCTTCGGTATGGTGGCAACAGCAGACGGGTACAGTAAATTTACGTCTGTAAGTTGACCATGGCGATAGCGGCTGAAGAGTTGGGTTCTACAATTGCCGAAGCAGTGTCGAATTGTTTTGAATGACCCTGTTCGTTCGATACTGCTTCGCATTTCATGTGTCAGGTGAGTTCGCATGAAGTCACGTCCACCTGATTTGTCCGGATCACCGAAACCGTTTCGAGTTGAACTGTCAAGGTGGGCGGTACATCCCGCCTTGTGGTTCACTGTATTCCTGTCTCTCTCGCCATTGGTGGTCATGCTTGCTGTAAGTTTTTGGCAACGTCTATACGGGAAACTCACAGCAACTTGGAATTTCACGAATTACGAAAAATTCTTCGGCCGGGAATACCTGCTGGATTCACTGTTCAATTCCATTGAAGTCACCGTGCTGACCACGGTTTTGAGCATTGTGCTTGCATATCCGCTGGCCTACGTTCTTGCGTATAAGGTTCCTGCGAAATATCAGCGAATCATCCTGCTGCTGGCGGTGATGCCTTTCTGGACTGCTTATGTGGTGCGCTCGTACAGCTGGCTGCTGGTGATTTCCGAAAACGGTATCATCAATGTATTTCTCAGCAGTATCGGACTGCTCGACCAGCCGTTGGAGATGGCTTACACCCGAGGTGCGACAGTACTTGGCTTTGTCCATTTTTTCACGATGCTGCTGACCTTGACGATCTACGCGAATTTGGTTCTGATCAAACCTTCGTACCGAAAGGCAGCTGCTGACCTCGGAGCCAGTCGATTGCAGGTTTTTCTGAGAATTACGCTTCCACTCAGTATTCCGGGGGTGGTTGTTGGCGCCTTCATCACATTCGTCATAACGATTGGAGACTACATTACCCCGCAGATTCTGGGCGGCGGGACAGAAGTACTGGTTCCGCAGGCAATAATGCTTCAAATCAGTCGTGCGGCGAACTTTCCTATGGCATCCGCAATGAGTGTGACACTCATGGTCGTTGTGGTGATTGTTTACCTTATTTCTGCGAAGTACATGAAAGTGGATAGAATCTGATGAAGGGTTGGATAAGCAATTCTCCGGCGTACGCGTATCTGATACTGGCACTTGGCTTCATCTATCTGCCGGTAATCGTATTGGTGGTATTCTCGTTCCAGGACGGGCTGTTGCCGGTACCGCCATTCAATGGCCCGAGTCTGCAGTGGTACGAAAAGATGTTCGAGAATGAGCGGTTGGTGGATTCGCTGTTCAACTCCGTTGTCGTGGCCGTACTTTCGTCTTTGGTGACAACCGTTCTCGGGTTCCTTGCTGCATATGGCATGTCAAAGCGCAACTATCGGTTCGCTGGAGCTATCCGGTTTACGCTGATGGCACCGTTGACGGTGTCTTATTTGATCATTGGCATCGGTTTGCTGATCACACTGAATCTTTTAGGAGTATCAAAGTCTTTATTTGCGGTAGGCATAGGACATGCAGTCATCAATCTCCCACTTTGTTTCGCAATCATCTATTCCCAGTTCGGTGATCATCTAAAGAATATTGACGCAGCTGCCCGCGATCTGGGAGCAAGCGACCTGCAGACCGTGTTAAGGGTGATCGCACCGATCATGAAGCCATCTTTAATTGCTGCATTCTGTCTGTCAGCGACATTGTCCTGGGACGAATTCATCGTTGCGTTTCTGCTGAGCCGGTTTGACGTTACGCTGCCCGTCATCATTTTTGAGATGTTGCGAGCCGGACTGACCCCCGAAGTCAATGCGGCTGGAACCGTCGTGTTTGCGATTTCTTTTGCCGTGGTGACATTGGCAGCTGGTGCTGTATTGATGGGAACAAGGACTAAATAATGAGTAGCCAACATCTTGTCAAACTTGAGAATTTGAGCAAACACTATGGTGAAGTAGTCGCCGTAGATGACATAAGCTTGAGCATTGAAAAAGGAGAATTCCTTGTTTTGCTCGGTCCTTCGGGGAGCGGAAAGACAACAATACTGTCAATGCTCGGAGGATTTACGAATCCGTCATCCGGAAAGGTTTTCATAGCCGGTGAAGACGTTACCCGTGTTCCTCCTGCACACCGTCCGACAGTGACGGTTTTTCAGGATTACGCGCTGTTTCCTCATATGAGCGTGCGAGACAATGTTGGTTTCGGCTTGGCAATGCGAAAAGTGTCAAAGCCCGAACGGACAAAGCGCGTCGACGAATCCCTGAACAAGGTTGGACTGGAAGGCTTTGGAGACCGAGGGGTGCACCAGCTTTCCGGCGGTCAGCGCCAGAGAGTTGCATTGGCGCGCGCAATTGCTGTAGAACCCGCGGTTTTGCTGCTGGACGAGCCTCTGGGAGCACTGGACCTGAAAATCCGGCATCAGATGCAGACTGAGCTTGTGCACTTGCAGAAAACCTTGAACGCAACCTTTGTTCATGTCACGCATGATCAGGAGGAGGCTTTGAGAATTGCAGACAAGATTGCTCTGATCAACCACGGAATCATCGAAGACTACGGTTCTCCTGAACGGGTATACCTTCGGCCTTCCACATTGTTTTCCGCCAAATTCATGGGAGAAAGCAATGTGATCAAAGCTGAAGTTAAAGGCAAGGACACGGACCGCGTTACTGTATCCACTCCACTCGGCCAGTTTAATCTCCCGTGTGAGACGCAGCTCGATCGTATGTGCAACATCGTATTGAGACCGGAACAAATCAGATTGGGTGGAACAATAGATCCCAAAGAGTGCATATCTTTGGGCGAAGGCAGAGTCACCGAGATTGAGTTTCAGGGCACCCATAGACTCTGCCGCGTGCGTTTTGAAGTTCAGGAGGATATTGACTATCTGGTCAGAATTCCGCCAGATTATGGAGTTTCAACAGGTGATCGATTGGCTCTGCATGCACGCGAGTCAGACGCCGTAGTCCTATCGGATTGATTCCAGTCAGTGTGAAACGAGGTTTGCGGGCAGTCGGCTCATTTCCGCAACTGCCCGAACGGTTTGGAGTTTGTCGGTTAAACTGAACTCGGAACTCAGGTGCGATGATCGTGACAGACTACAGTTCATGCATCAACCTGGCGCAAACAGACAATACCAGATCGTCATTTCCAAGTCTTGACATCACTTGCAAAGCAACCGGCAGACCCTGATCATTCATGATTCCCGGCATGATTGCAGTCGGAAATCCGCTCAATGCACCAAATGAGCAAACCGAAGCGTAGTCAACCCAGCTCACTTCACTTCCGGCACCAGCCTCCAGATTGGATGGCGTTGTGCCATATGCAAATGGGACACAACCGACTGCGGACGTGATCAGAACATCGCATTGTTCGAAAAAATTGTTGAGAGCAAGTCGAAAGCGCAAGATTTTCTTCTCAGCAGCAATATAGCTTGAAGTGGTGACACTTTGTGCTCGATTCAGCCAGCCTTGCGCCACCTCTCCGAATAAATCCGGATGATCTCGATAACTGCCGCCATGGTCTGCCTGCAGATTGGCGCAGTAGATTGTCTCCCAGGCATCGGTTACCTGGTCTACAGCCGGCTGTGCCCGATCAACCCGGCAACCTGCTGCAAGAAGCCTCGTCACCGCATCTGCAACTGCAGATTGACTATCGTCGTCATAAGGGGCGTCCCACAATGAGCTTGAATACACAATCCGCAGTGAGCGGATTGGACGTTGCATCGCTGCAATCAAATCCTGAGCCTGGAACTTCGTGCTGATCGGATCAGTGTCGCTGTATCCGCACAAAACGTTCATCAGCAAGGCGCAGTCCCTCACGCCTGAAGTAATGATGCTGACGCTTGGAAAAACCAATCCTCCCGAAAATACCGGTGTATGTGCGATTCTTCCCAGCGACGGCCGCATGGCGAACACACCACTGTATGCGGCAGGCAGCATTACGTTGCCGCCGATGTCCATTGCCAAACCTGCAGCGGCAAAATTGTTCGCTTGGGCAACCGACACACCGGATGCGCCACCACCACTCACAAATTCCTCGCCCCAGGGAGAGCGGGCAATAAACTGCTCCTGGGATTCCTGAACAATCGCACCCAGTTCGCTGGTAGTCGTCTTGCCGATGATGATTGCCCCGGCCTCGCGCAGTTTAAGCACTGACATTGAATCGCAATCAGGCACGTGATTCGAATACGCCTGGCAACCATAACTTGTGCGCATACCTGCCACATCGATAAGGTCATCGACCAGAATCGGAATCCCGTGCAACGCACCAACGTTCGCACCATCTGCCAATTCCCGGTCCGCCGTATCCGCCAATGTGCGGACGGCTTGTTCCGAAAACACTGAGATGGCATCGCAATAAGCATTGTGAGCTTGAATTTGCGTCAGGTACTGTTCCAGAAGTTCTGATACGGACGTTTCCCGTGCCAGAATCAGCTCTCGCAGTGAGTGGATCGTGCCGTCAATCATCCAACCGGTCGGTCCGGATCACATTCTCGCTGACGCTCCTGCCAGGATTCGACTAAAAAAGATGGCGCGTCGGAAGGTTTGAGTGGATCGCGTCCGCGTATCGTGTCTGCCAACTTCTCGGCGAGCATGATCGTCGGCGCATTCAGGTTGCCGCTGACAATGCTGGGCATGACGGATGCATCGACAACTCTCAGGTTTTCCGTACCATGTACCCGGCCATGGGAGTCTACCACAGCCATCTCGTCAACCCCCATCTTGCAAGTACAGGAAGGATGGTAGGCGCTTTCTGACTTGGCGCGTACAAACGCATCAAGATCTGCGTCGGTTTGCGCATCCGGTCCCGGGGCCAATTCCTCAGCACGATATGCATCAAAGGATTCCTGTGCGAAGATCTCCCTTGTCAGCCGTATTCCATCGCGTATTTCGCGGCGATCGTTCTCCGTCTCCATATAATTGAACCGAATCTGCGGATGTTGTCTGGGATCCGTGGATACGGTTCGAACATAACCGCGACTGGTCGGTCGCATAGGCCCGACATGCGCCTGAAAGCCGTGATCTTTTGCCGGAGCCCGACCATCGTAGTTCGCGGCAACCGGAAAAAAGTGATATTGAAGATCCGGATGCCTGACACCGGCACGGCTGCGAATAAAGCCACCTGCTTCAAAATGGTTTGAGGCGCCCCAACCCTTTTTGCTGACCATCCACTGCAACAATACTCTGGCCTGGGTTGTAAACTTGAGAGCCGGATAGAGTGAAACGGGCAGCTTGCAACGATGCTGCACATAAACTTCAAGATGATCCTGCAGATTTTCTCCGACTCCTGGCAAATCGACGATACAGGGCACACCCAATTTCTCAAGATGGCCAGCGCGACCGATTCCGGACAGGCTGAGCAGTTGCGGTGAGTTGATCGCTCCTCCACATACGATCACCTCCCTGCTACACCGGATCGACTCGAGGTTCCGACCCTTTATGAGTTCGACACCAACTGCCTTGTTCCCCTCAAAGATTACGCTGTTCACCAAGGTACGCTGGACAATCTCAAGGTTTCTTCTCGATCGTACCGGGTCAAGGTAGGCTTTGGCCGTGCTCCATCGAACGCCCATGTTCACTGTCATGTCCATGGCACAGAATCCTTCCTGTCGAAAGCCGTTCAAATCCTGCGTCCGACCATATCCGGCCTGAACACCCGCTTCAATAAACGCCTGATACAAGGGGTTTTCGGCGGATCCTGTCGTAACGATGAGCGGACCGTCGCCTCCGTGATAGTCATCTGCGCCAGCCAAGCGTGTATTGGACTTCCTGAAGTAAGGCAGGCAGTGTGCATAGGACCACTCAGGATCACCGGTTTCGACAGACCAACGGTTGTAATCTTCCGCATGACCGCGGATGTAACACATCCCGTTGATTGATGATGAGCCGCCAAGCACACGACCGCGAGGACAGTCCATAATCCGATTGTCCATATATGGCTCAGGCAAAGTTCGATAAGCCCAGTTAAACCGATCGCTCAACAGCGGTCGGGAAAACGCTGCTGGCATCTGAATCATCCAGCTTCGGTCGGGCGGTCCGGTCTCAATCAGACACACACGCACTTCCCTGTCTTCAGTCAATCGGTTTGCCAGTACGCACCCTGCCGATCCGGCACCAACAATGATGTAATCTACTTCCTGCACTGCTATCGTCCCTCTTGATTCAGAATCTGCATCCCATCCGTCGAGTTACAAAGTGATTTGTTTTTGCTTGCGTTGCTCGTGACGCTCAAGTGCCAGCTCGATCAGCCGATCCAGCAACTGCGAATACCCTAAACCACTGACCTCCCATAGCTTCGGATACATGCTGATCGGAGTAAAACCTGGCATAGTATTGATTTCATTGATATAAACACTGAAATCGTCCTTGCTGACGAAAAAGTCGACGCGCGCCAGTCCAGCTGCGGCAATGGCAGTAAATACCCTTTTGGCATAATCCTGTACTGTTCGGCAAGCCTCGTCCGGCAGGTTCGCGGGAATCTCGACTCTGGAAAGATTGTCGATGTACTTATCGTTGTAATCGTAGAAATCCCCGCCCGGGATAATTTCGCCGACAACCGATGCCTCGGGGTTGTCATTGCCGAGCACCGCCACCTCAATTTCGTGGCAGTTCGTGAACCCTTCCTCCACAATAACCTTCAAGTCGTATTTCACTGCGAGATCCATCGCGGATCTCAGTTCGGTGGTCGCAGTGGCCCTGCTGATTCCGACACTCGACCCCAGATTGGCGGGCTTGACAAAAATCGGGTAGGACAGTTCAGCCTCAATTTGCTGCACGACAGTTTCACGTTCAGCTTGCCATCGACTTTTCAGCAATACCAGATATTTTGCCTGCGGTATCCCTTCTGCGGCGCAAACCGCCTTCGAAACCGCCTTGTCCATCCCGACCGCTGATCCAGTGACACCGGATCCGACATAGGCGACGTCTGCAAGCTCGAATAGTCCCTGAACCGTGCCATCCTCACCGAAGGGTCCGTGCAGGATCGGAAATATCACATCCAATGAAGTGATTGCTTGAGAAACATTGTGATCAGTCGAGCGCGGTACGATCCGGCCGGGTTCATGGTAGTCCAGCATGACCGAAGTCTGGCCTTCAGGCTGGACAACCTGCGCATCCAACACCGGCATACTGGCATCTGCCAGCAACCATTGACCGGATTTGGATATTCCCAGCAGGCTGACTTCGTATTTTCGCGGGTCGAGTGCCTGATAGACGCAACGGGCCGATGTCACAGACACCTCATGTTCACATGAGCGACCGCCGTAGAGCAAACCCAGTCGGATTTTTCGATCTGCAGTCATTGCTGCGAATGACTAATTCAGCAAACTATCGGCAGCATGCATTTCGAGGTAGCGATCAACGACTTCACGATAGATCGACTGAATTTGCCGGGTGCGCTCTCCACCACCTCTTGGGAAGTCGACCAGATGGCCCTCGGACAGCTCGAGACAGTAAACCGGCATCACCTCGCGCGTTGCACTGGTTACAAAGCACTCGGTGGCATCAACCAACTCATCGCAGTGCACATCTCGCTCCACTGTATTGACACCTCTGTCCGCACAACCGCTGAGAATTGCAGCTTTGGTCAGACCCTTGAGATTCCCGGTCTTCGGCGTCACTATCTCTGCGTTGATTACAAACCAGACATTGCTGTTGGATGCTTCTGTGACATATCCATCAGAGCCCAATATAAGACTCTCGTCAGCACCTCGTTTTCTGGCCTGCATGACTGCAATTACATTATTGAGATAATTGCCTCCCTTGATGTTGGGATCCAGTGCATCGACAGGGTTTCGCCGCACGTCCGGAATAGCCATGGACATTCCGATGGAATAGTGTTTGGGATTCCACGGACGAAGTGGCGCGACAATGATGACGAATCGGGTCGGAAGGGTCGAATCAGGGTGAAGATCGATCGGACCCTCACCTCTGGTAATCTGATATCGGACGTAGACATCCTCTTCGACGTTTGCGCCTGCGGCAACAACTGTTTTTCGTATTTCTTCGGTGAGTTCCTGTCGCGACTGGGTAATTTCCATGCCGACCAGTTGAGCTGAGTTTTCCAGCCGATCAAAATGCTCGCGCATAAACAGCGGAATCCCGCGATAGGTGCGGAACACCTCATAGATTGAATCGCCGTAAAGAAAACCGCGATCCATGACAGGTATCGCGGCCTTGTCGGTAGGCATGATCTTTCCGTCAATGTTTGTTGTACTCTTGACGCTGTCGCTCATGGAAGGACTCCGGTTTCGTGTCAGCAGTAATCCAAAACCAAGGTGGAAATCAGATACTTTGTTGCATAATGATTGATATCGCGTGCGGTACAAATATAAACTAATTATTGTGAATTCTGACTGATATTTATTCAATGAAATTGGAAAAACCCTATCTTCTTTTTGTCGGCAATGCACACGATGAGCTCGCTGCGAAAACCGCGATCGGTGTTCTGGACTGGTGTCCCGAAGACTGCATTGGACAGTTCAGATTACCTGATTGCGTACCCGATCTGAATCTACCGTCGCTGACCATGAAACAGGCCGCTGAGCAAGGTGCCAGGACAGTCCTGATCGGAGTCGCTGTACGCGGCGGGGAAATCCCCGACAGCTGGACACCGCATCTGGTCGAGGCACTGGCAAACGACATGTCGATTGCCAATGGCCTGCACACGACTTTGGATTCCATACCTGAGGTCCGCAAGGCGGCCGAGTTCAGTCGCGGCGAGTTGCATGAAATTCGCAAGCCAAGCGGTAACTTGCGGGTTGCCAGCGGCAGTCGCCGCAGCGGCCGCAGGCTGCTGACTGTAGGAACCGACTGCTCAGTCGGCAAAATGTACACGTCATTGGCAATCGCGCGCGAGATGCAAGCACGCCACATTGACGCAGACTTTCGTGCCACCGGCCAAACCGGTATCTTTATTGAAGGGTCGGGCGTGCCGGTCGATGCGGTTGTCGCGGACTTTATCTCCGGTTCGGTTGAAGACCTGTGCCCGGCAGCCGACGACGATCACTGGGACCTCATTGAGGGACAGGGTTCATTGCACCATCCTTCATTTGCCGGCGTGAGTCTTGGATTGTTGCACGGAGCACAGCCCGACTCACTGATTCTTTGTCATGAACCCACGCGATCCCATATGAGAGGCCTCCCTGACCGACCGCTTCCTTCACTTGAGGATGCGATGGCGATCAATCTGGAAAATGGCCGAACTGTGCAACAAGATTTGCGTTTTGCAGGCATATCGGTCAATACCAAGTATCTGGATGAATCGGAAAGCCAACGCTATCTGGCTGGGCTCATGGATTTGCACCAGCTGCCGTGCGTCGATCCGTTTCGGACCGGGGTCGGTACCATTGTTGACAACCTGGTTTGATCTCGATCACGACAAGACCCCTGTCGAACATCGACGCAGCTTCTGAGTGTTATGAAAATCGAGGCTTTTCACGAGCAATGGAAACTCAGATCGCCGTTTTCGATCTCCAGAGGTTCGAAATCTTTCGTGGAAGTCGTCAAGGTCATTATTACAAGAAACGACCTTGCCGGCACCGGTGAATGCGTACCCTATGCTAGATATGAGCAGGATATCGCCAACACCCTTCAGACCATTTCGAGTATTGAACAGACATGCAAGGGCAAGCTTGACCGGAATATTCTCAACAGGAATTTCTGTTCCAGTTCAGCGCGCAATGCTCTTGACTGTGCGCTTTGGCAACTGGAATCCATTGAATCAGGTCTGCCAGTGTGGCAACTCGCAAGTCTGCCGCAACCAAAGTCGGTACCAGGCGTATATTCGCTGAGCCTGGAGCCGCCGCAAGGTCTTGCGAAGTCAGCACATGCTCGCAAGAACTTCCCGTTGCTGAAAATCAAGCTCGGCAATAACCAGGTGGTTGAGTCTGTCGAAGCGGTACGGGAGGTCTGCCCGGATCACCGAATCATCGTTGATGCAAACGAAGCATGGGATTTCAGATCCCTCAACTCCTACCTGCCAAGGCTAGCCGATTTGGGTGTCGAGATGATCGAGCAACCCCTGCATGCGAGTGCAGATCATCATCTTGAACATTTCGACAGTGAAATCCCCCTGTGCGCAGACGAATCGTTTCACACAACGACAGATCTTGACAGACTGTTCGGTCGCTATGACATTTTCAACGTCAAGCTTGACAAGTCCGGCGGTCTCACCGAAGCAATCAAGACTGTAGAGAAAGTCAGATCAGCGGGCAAGTCGGTCATGATCGGCAGCATGATGTCCACCTCATACAGCCTTGCTCCGGCAATGCTTCTCGCACAGGATGCCGCCTATGTCGACTTGGATTCTTCAGTATGGCTTGAAGAAGATCATCCGGGTGGCATCGAATTCATTGATGGGGTACTGCACCCAGCCAAATCTTCCCTTTGGGGATAGAGATCATCGCGACTGACCGCTGCTGTCAAGTCACAACTGACCGCTCGCAGGATCTCACAAAGAAAAATCCTCAGCGGCCCGACATTGAATTCGGGCCGCTGAGGATGAAAGTTATGTTGAGATCTTACTTGCTGAGCATCGTCTTGGTCAATGGAGTACCTTCTTTTTCGAAGTATTCTCGAGTGACCTTAAAGACCATTGGTGCCAGCAACAACAGACCAATCAGGTTCGGAACTGCCATCAGGCCATTCAGCGTGTCTGACAGATTCCAAACGAAGTCCACCTTGAAGTTGGCAAAAGCCAATGCCGCCAACACCCAGATGGCGCGGTAGATCAATACGCTTTTTTCCTTGAACAGGTATTGCCAGCAGCGCTCACCATAATAGGACCAGCCCAAAATGGTGGTAAACGCAAATACGACCAGCGCAATGGTAACGATGTACTGTCCGCCG
The DNA here is from genome assembly GCA_028820695.1 of Acidiferrobacterales bacterium. Lineage (NCBI taxonomy): Bacteria > Pseudomonadati > Pseudomonadota > Gammaproteobacteria > Acidiferrobacterales > Acidiferrobacterales bacterium. The sequence continues at coordinate 103,491 of JAPPIB010000045.1, forward strand.
CCAATACTGACGTCAAATGCCTGCGACGTAAGCACGGCGCCAGTGTAACCTCCGCCTTCCGGAGCCAGCATCGTCCACGCCCCTGAGGTGAGGATGACGAGTGCCGTCATCGTGCAAACAACGAGGGTATCGATGAAGGTTCCCAGCATGGCAATGATGCCCTGTCTGACCGGATTGTTGGTTCGGGCCGCTGCATGTGCGATTGCAGCAGATCCAAGACCTGATTCATTGGAAAAGACACCTCTTGCAACACCAAACCGAATTGCTGCCGCAACTGCCGCACCAGCGAAACCGCCGGTCGCCGCTGCCGGGTTGAACGCATAATTGAAAATCATGGCAAACGCATTTGGAACCTCAGAGATGTTGATCAGGATGATGATCAACGACGCACCGACGTACAGCACGATCATTGTCGGCACAAGTTTACCTGCAACATCACCGATTCGACGTATTCCACCGAGAATGACGAAACCGACAAGTGCCGCGACGACAATTCCGGTAATCCAGGTCGGCAGGCTGAAACTGTTGTCCAGTGCCGCGGCCATCGAATTCACTTGTACCGCATTACCGATACCGAATGCAGCGACCGCACCGAAAATCGCAAACGCCAAACCGAGGTATTTCCCCAGTTCAGGGGCGAACTCCCCCACACCGTTGCGAAGGTAATACATGGGACCGCCGACGAACTTGCCTTCGGCGTCAACTTCTCTGTATTTGACTGCACAAACCGCTTCGGCATACTTGGTTGCCATACCGAACAGCGCAATAATCCACATATAGAAAATCGCACCCGGTCCACCTAGGGCGATTGCAGTTGCGACGCCGGCAATGTTTCCAGTTCCGACTGTCGCCGACAGTGCGGTCATCAAGGCATTGAACGGCTTGACCTCACCCTCGCCGCCGGAATCGTCTTTGGCAAATAACAGTTTGAAACCATAGACCACTTTTCGCCATGGCATGAATACCAATCCCAACGTAAGCAAAAGTCCGGTGACACCCAACATGCCAAGCATGGGTGGTCCCCAGGCAAACGCGTTGATCGAGTTGATAATAGAATTTAATTGATCCATATCCAATCCTCCATTCTTATTCCGACAGATCATGCCGATTCATCAGCATGACCTGAATGACGATGATTATATGAACTTGAATCAATGCAAAAGGAATAGTTGCGGGTGCCTGCCATGGAAATTTCTGTTCTATGGATTTTCGATAATCAGCATAGAAAATCACTCGCACGGGAAACTGCTATTTCGCTCATAATCGAACAGTTTCAGTCAAGGACGTCCGTATTGGTTGCGGACAGGCCGATCTGTATCGTTTTGAACAAAAGTCGCCGATATTTTGTGGCACGCGGCGCCGATCATGGTCAGTGGAAGCATGACATCAGGACGGTGAGCGCATTGCGTTGAACACTTCCTTGCAGTTCAGGTTGAAACCGCATTGAGCATGGGGCACTGAGTCGAACAGACCATAACGATATCTTTAACTCCATATCGAATCGTTATCGCTCGCAGATTCCAACTGATGCGAAGGTTTCCAAGGTGATCCAAAATTTCTGAAATCAGGAAAGAAAACGAATATTATGGCAACCTACTTTAAATATTCTTTGGAGGACTATAAATGCGATTAATCTCAAAGATGACGGCATTGGTATTCTTGCTTGCAGGATTTGCAGTGACCAACGCTCAAGCTGAAACACTACGACTGTTGACGTGGGGATCTTACGCCCCCGATGGACTGGTGCAAAAATTCGAAGAGCGTTATCCTGATATCAAGGTCGAGGTGACATTTTCAAACAATGAGGAAATGATCGCCAAACTACGTGCGACTGGCGGAGCCGGATACGACCTGGCACAACCTAGCCATGATCGAATTCACGCCGCGCAACTGGAGTACAACATCTATAAGCCGATGGATCTTTCCCAGATCAATACTGATCTGATGGAAACCAAGCTATTGGACGGGGTTAAAGCCAATACCACAATTGATGGAGAAGTCTATGCCGTTCCTCATCAGTGGGGCACGTCCGGTCTGATGGCCGACAAGTCAATGGCGCCAGACCTCAAGAGCTGGGCGGATCTTTGTGATCCGAAATATAAGGGAAAGACCTCTATGCGACTGAAGCGCACCATTCTTTTGGGCACAGCATTCGCAATGGGTGAAGATCCTTTTGCGGCCTATGCGGACCTGGACAAATACCAGCAAATCCTGGATCAGGCAGTCGAAAAACTGATCGCCTGCAAAGACAATATCAAAGCTTACTGGAAAGGTGGCGATGACTTGTCCGCAATGATGCTGTCGGGAGAGATTGTCGCCTCTGAAACATGGGACTCAACTGCATATCGATTGTTCGGGCAAAACCAGAACATCGTATTTGTCCCGCCTGAAACGGGCGCACTGGCATGGATCGATACCTTTGCGCTGCCTCGAAAGGGTGAGGCTGATGGCGCCGCGTACAAATGGATAAATTTTGTACTCGAGCCAGAAAACGTCACAGCCATGGCTGCAAGTTCCGGTGCGATTCCTTCAGTCAAGGGCGGTATGGACCTGTTGCCAGCTGATAAGGCTGCCGCAGTGAATGCAGCATTCACGGCAGACGATATTGCCAATCTTCAGTTCTTCGCCAACATTCCTCCTGGAATCGAAGACATGGAAGGAAAAGCTCTCGAGAAAATCAAGGCCGCAACAGGCAATTAGACAGTCTTAAATCCAGAACGCACCGTATAGACAATCTTGCCGTGCGGTGCGTTTTGTTCACCACAACTTGATAGCACACAAATCCGCTTGTTATGGTGAATGACACTGCATACGATCTGGAATGTATTGATATTTCCAAAAACTTTGGAGATATCCAGGCAGTAAAAGAAGTTTCATTCCGGATTCCTTCCGGTTCGTTCTTTTCTATCCTCGGCCCTTCGGGCTGCGGCAAAACCACAATCATGCGAATGGTTGCCGGGTTCGAAACGCCATCGTCAGGTGACATCAGGATCCGAGGCGCATCTGTTCTTCACGTGCCCGCGAACAAGAGAAATGTAAAGATGGTATTTCAACATCTGGCACTTTTCCCAATGATGAATGTTTACGAAAACATCGCTTACGGACTAAGGTGTACAGGTGCGAACAAGAATGAGATTGAACAAAAAGTCAACGACGTGTTGAGGCGGGTTGCGCTTCCCGATGTCGGGCAGCGGGAGATTCATGAATTATCCGGAGGACAGAAGCAGCGAATCGCGATTGCTCGCTGCATGGTGTTAGATCCGGACGTCTTGCTGTTGGACGAACCTTTAGGCGCACTGGACCTGAAATTGAGAGAAGCGATGAAAATCGAACTCAAACTGCTTCAACATCAGTTCAATACCACATTCGTCTACATCACACACGACCAAGGCGAAGCACTGGTGATGTCGGACCATGTGGCGGTAATGAAAGACGGAGCGTTTGAACAGGTCGGTGTTCCGCAAGACTTGTACCACAATCCGAAGACCGCATTTGTCGCTGGATTCGTTGGCGACAGCAATCGCTGGTCGGGCCGCATCCTCGCTTTCTCAGACAACACTGTCAAGGTTGAAACTGATAGCGGGCTGGAAATGATCTGCAATGCTTCGAATGCCTCGACCATGGAGATTGGCGCGAGGGTGGAAGTGTTCACAAGACCGGAATACATCTTGACTGAGAGACATGCGTCATCAACCGAACTGTCAAGCGACGCAGGAAATGTTTGCATTGGGAAAGTTGACAGTGTCCTGTTCAACGGTGCAAACAGCAGAATCCTGGTTCGTGATTCAGACCACCAACTGATCGAGGCTTCTGCCACATTGACCGGAGGCACAGATGACCTGAAAGCCGACGATAAGGTGAGACTGATCTGGCCGGTTGACAATACCATGTGCTTTCGTTCGACCAGTACCTGAGCGGACCTGATGCGTCAAGACATCAAGCGACTCACCCTACTTCTGCTCTTCCTTCCCTTTACACTTTGGATCAGCCTGCTGATCCTGATACCGCACGTCGGGATGGCGATACTCTCGCTACGGGAAAAGGTGGCACCCCGTGTATACGAATTCGGCTTTGGAAACTATATCGACTTCATCAATGAGCCGATATATTGGAACACGTTGCTCCGGACCGGCTCAATATCATTGCTGGTCACGTTTCTTGCGCTAATTCTCGGTTTTCCGATCGCCTATTACATCGCAAAAATTGCCGGATTCAGGACACGCGGCGCACTTTTCCTATTCTGCCTGATTCCGCTTTGGGTCAGTGACCTTATTCGCGCCTTCGGATGGATTCTGCTACTCAGGGAGACCGGTGTCGTTTCGGGCGTCTTACAGTGGTTGGGAGTTGTACCAGGGCCGGTGGAATTCCTGTACAACGATGCAACAGTGATCGTCGGTTTGATATACACCGTGATCCTGTTCATGATCGTCCCGATCACCTCAACGCTGGACGGCATGGACAATGCAATGATTGAAGCGGGTTACAACCTCGGCGGCAATCACTTCACGGTGGTGCGCAAAATCATCTTACCGTATGCGATGCCAGGCATATCCGCAGGCTGCATCGTCGTATTCATGCTGACTGCCGGCAGCTATCTGACACCGATATTGCTGGGCGGTAAAAATTCGAGTTGGTTTACCGAACAGATATACGAACAGTTCATTACTCGCTATAACTGGGAATCCGGTGCCGCCTTTGGATTTCTCCTGCTTGCATTTACATCGGTTGCGGTCTGGTTGGGCCTGAAACTGACAGGCCAGACGCTATCGAGCAGCGTGGGTGAGGAGAAAGCATCGTGATTGCGCGCAGACACAACCCACTGATCTGGGCTTATCGAGCTTATGTGTTGGCTTTCCTCATCTTTCTCACTGCTCCACTGGTTGCCGCCAGTATCTTTGCATTCAACGATTCACTGTTCCCAGCATTGCCATGGCAGGGATTTACCTGGAATTGGTTCTTCAACGATACCGAACCACAACTGGGAATGTTTCACGATCGAAGACTGCTCAGGGGACTTTATTACTCATTTGTCATCGCAACGATTGTTTCCACGTTGTGCGTTTTCATTGGCACGTGCAACGCTTTTCTGTTCGAACGCGGGCAATTCCCAGCCAAGAACTTCTTCTACGTCCTCATGGTCATTCCGTTGGTCATTCCCGGGGTCATCCTTGGAATATCGATTCTGGTATTGGCCAGCTCAATTGCGAACGGTCTGGAAGACAATTTCAACCTGGATATTGGATTTCTCAGGCCTGGCATTGTTCTGGTTGTTCTTGGTCAGATTTCCTTCACTACAACAATCACCACTTTGGTCATATCGGCACGGCTGAAGAAGTTTGATATTGTGATGGAAGAGGCGGCTTTGAACTTGGGTGCCAACTGGAAAAGGGTTATGTTTACGGTTACCCTGCCCTTTCTTCGTCCGGCAATGATCGCATCCGGCATCGTTGCGTTTCTCGTTTCGTTTGAGAACTTCAATACGACGTTATTCCTTGTCGGATCTGAAGCACCGCTCACAATTACCATGTATGACCGCATGGCCAAAGTGGGTTCGACACCAGTCCTGAATGCTGTTTCATTTTTATTGATTATCGGTTCAGGCCTGCTCGCACTCCTATCTATTGTTGTCCAGCGAGGCAAGTCTTCGAATTGACTTGGGGCTGCCAATAGATTGCGCAATCTACCGTCTCAAGAGAAGACCGTCCAGTTCGCCAAGCGCATGCCTGGGCGAGAGTTTGTGGAAAATTCAGCTCCAGCGACGGTGTCTTTGCCTGTACGGTTTTACAAACCGGTCCACTTTCCTGATTAATGCGTATTCGCTGGTAAATGAACGCGATTCGCAAGCTCGTGTGATAAGGCTTGTCACTTCCGATTGTTTTCCCTATAGGGTTGCGGAACGCATCTGAGTTCAAAAATGGCACGTTTGGGATGTTCAATCGTAAGTGATGCCCCCGGAAAGGCCGATCTATTCGACCTTGTGGTGCACAGCGCCCGTGGCTGTGCGGGCCCTGATGAAATCCGCGGACTGGCTCCCTATTGAGACCGCAACCCAATTTGTTCGTTGATTTGCACTTTCAACTTGCAATCAGAGAGAAATCCACCTAGGAACTGCCGGTATCGAATTGAAAAAGAAATTGGTGTCAACCCGTATATATAATCCCCAAATCCGTTCAATATCTTCAGTCTGTCCAGCAAACTCGTGACAATTGACCCCGCAAAACACTCGTTGCAGGAAATTTCCGACGTATTGACCAACCGCAATCTTAGCAGCGTCGAACTGACTGAATACTCAATCAGTCGCAAAGAACTGGATTCGTACTCCAACGCGTACAAATACTGGTGTCCTGAATCAGGACTGATGACTGCCAAGGAAGCAGACGACGCATATGATTCAGGCAAGATGCCCTCGCCACTTCAAGGCATCCCCGTTTCCCTGAAAGACATCTACGGACATCCCAAGTTTCCGATTTTTGCCGGCAGCTATCGTGAACTGCCGCACAAGTGGCGCAAGCCCGGGCCGATTGTCCACTCACTGATGTCTCAGCTGAGTGTGTTTTGCGGCAAGACCCACACAGTTGAATTCGCGTATGGAGGATTGGGTGTCAACAGTCATTGGGAAACACCGAGAAATCCCTGGTGCAAGGATGCCCATCGTGTTCCCGGCGGCTCAAGTTCCGGTGCCGGCATCAGCATCCATCAGGGATCAGCCCTCGTGGCGCTGGGAACAGACACCGCAGGTTCGGTGAGAATCCCAGCGAGCTGTGCCGGCGTTGTCGGACTCAAGACAAGTCACAGATTATGGTCTACCCGGGGAATTGTGCCATTGAGTCCCTTACTTGATACCGCCGGTGTTCTGACTAGAACAGCCCGTGACTGCGCTTATGCATTCCATGCAATCAGCCACCCGGACGAATCGCTTTCCCAGCATCGTGCGCGTCTTGACCGGACAAATCATATGCAGTCAGAGAATTTTCGAATTGGAGTCGCCGATTCGGGAATTATGTGGGATTGCCAGGATGACATTTCCGAAATCTGCATGGCAGCCGTTCACGCCTTGGAAGGCGACGGTTGCAGCATTGTGCCGATTGAGTTCCCCAATGCTGAGACAGCAATTGAAATCAGGGACAAGGGAGGCACCACCTCAGTCGAACTGATCGAGTTTCTTGGCAGTGAACTGCCTCAATGGCTGGATAACCTGGACCCTGTCATCAGTGAAAGGATCAAGATCGGCGGTGATATCTCCGCAATTGAATATCTGACCCGCATACGACAGATTCGACAGGCACGAATTGAAGTGCAAAACAGGTTTGAGAACTATGATGTCATCGCAGCCCCGACCGTACCGATCACACCACCCTTGCTTGACGAGGCCCGTTCGGATGAAGATTACATGCCATTGAACCTGCTCACGCTTCGAAATACCGGAGTCGGCAGCTACCTTGATCTTTGCGCCATCTCAATCCCAGTTGGCTTGGATCGCTCGAATATGCCGGTCGGAATCCAACTCATGGCTCCGGCTGGAAAAGAACATTTGCTGCTCGCAATAGGCCAGAGACTTGAATCCATCATTCCAAGACCTGCACTGATCTGATGGCCAAATCCGAAAAGTTCGATTTCAGCCAACCTCTCATTCTGCATCAGGATTCAGTGAAGCCGCAATGGGTCGACGAATACGATCACATGAACCTGGCGTACTATGTGCTGGTATGCGACGAGGCGACTTACGAATTCTGGAATCTAGTCAACAACTATAAATCCCTCGAAGAACGCAACGCAATGGAATACGCGGTTGTTGAGACTCATGTCAACTATATTCGTGAAGTCAGGTTGGGTGACCCTTTGACAGTCAGCACTCAATTGCTTGGACACGACGAAAAGAGATTCCACATTTTTCATACTCTTTCGCACGCTGAGGATGCATTTGTTGCAGCTACAAACGAAGTGATGGCACTTGGCTTCAATCTGGACCGTCGAGGAATTCAGCCATTCGCGGAGTCGGTACAGGCAAATATTCGCCAACTGTTCGCAGGGCATGGGCGGCTGGCGAGACCATCCAACGCCGGACGCTCAATTGGAATCAGATCCTGACAATCTGCGCTCAGACGCGATCCCTTCGAAGCGGCTGCGCCATGCAGTGCACCCCACCACCGGCATTCGTATACATGGACAAGTCCGGATCATAGACCTCAAATCCCATCGCCCGCAACTTGCTGTTGAGGCTGTTCGCCGCGGCTGTGGATACGATCCGATCATTGCCCAAGGCAACAACATTGCAGGCGAGGTTCATCGTATCCCGAAAACCTACTGGAATCATCTCCACTTTCTTGTCTCTGAGCCACTTGAGCACATCGTCACTGGTGATTTCCAAGCAAACCGCCGCACATTTCTCCGCCACCATGCATACCATGAGGTCGATGTGGACGTAGAACTCGTCGATCGGCGCATACTTGACCTCCCAGCCCTCTTTCTCCATCCATCCGCCCACCTGCCTGGCCGCACGATCTTCACTTCGGTGATCGGTATAGCCGACGAGAACCGCACCAGGCTCGATGATATCGAAATCTCCGCCTTCAAAATTGCCGGCGCTGACCATGTCGTAAATCGGAATGTCATTGGCAACACAGAATCTGAGTATCTCGGCATATTCGCCACGCCGTCTCGGATTCGCCAACTGGCACACAACGATGCCGAAAGGAGTCATGAAGTTGGAATCACGTGTATAGATCTGATAAGGCGTGTACTCGTCGGGTTGCAGCTGATGGACCTTCACACCCGCAGATTCATAAGCCGATACAAGTTCCCGATGCTGGCGTATTGCGACATCGCTGTCAAATTCCAGGCCCAATCGATCGGATGTCCGGCAAATTGAACTGTATGCCAAATTTTCCTCGCCCATCCAACGGAAACACTCAGGCGATCCAAGCAAAACATCCCTGAGTACACCATATTCGGAGTTCACACCCCAATTTTCGGATTCTGAGGTACCGCCATCAGGGTTCCTCGTGCACAGACCTGATCCTTCATTCGCCATCGCGACTGACACATACCCTGGAATTGACTTGTTCATGACTTCGACACTACCTGATGTTGCAACCTGAAGTCCCCGAGAACAACCGGACTGCACAGATTCGATATTCGAACACCGACTGCGATTCACATTTCGAGGAACAGATTGAGATTATACAGGGCATGTGCCAGGCTCAGGCCGAATCGCCTGATTCGATTGCCTGCGGCTGTCGGACACCGTCGGGCGGCATCCATTCAATATCACGACATTTTGGTGCTTGCAGCTTGAGAGACAAGCAACTCGACCGACGGATGCATCACTTCCAGCAATGGGAACGGCCACACACCAAGCAACACCACCAGCACAGCCAGCAAACCGAGCGCAATGACTTCCTGGCGCTCAAGATCCTTCAATGCGGCAACGGCTTCATTGGTTATCTTACCGTATATGACACGCTTGTACATGCGCAAGGTATACGCCGCGCCCAGTATGAGTGTCAGTGCCGCAATCCCTGCGTAAACCGCATTTTCCTCAAATGTACCGATAATGACCAGAAGTTCGCCGACAAATCCGGAAGTACCCGGCAAACCAACATTCGCAAGCGTAAAGATCATCATCAAGGCCGCGAACATCGGCATCGAATGGGCGACACCGCCGTAGGTCTCAAGCTTACGGGAATGAAGCCGATCATACAGGACACCGACACATAGAAACAATGCACCGGAAACAAATCCATGAGAGATCATCTGCACAATCGCACCCTCGATTCCATGCACGTTGAAGATGAAAAATCCAAGCGTCACAAACCCCATATGAGAAATTGACGAATACGCGATCAGTTTCTTCATGTCAGTCTGCGCCAATGCCACCAAAGCGATATACACGATCGCAATCAACGACAAGGCGATCATCACACCCGACAACGCTTGCGAGGCATCAGGCAGGATCGGCAGGCTGAATCGAAGAAAGCCATACGCACCCATCTTCAGCATGACAGCTGCAAGAATGACCGAGCCACCGGTTGGCGCCTCAACATGTGCATCCGGCAACCATGTGTGGACCGGCACCATCGGGACCTTGACAGCAAAGGCGGCAAAAAAGGCAATGAACAAAGGAGTCTGATAGTACAGCACATCCAATTGATGCCAGTTGCGGATATCAAAGGAAGAACCGCTGACGTTGTATAGGTATAGGAACGCCACAAGCATGAGCAACGAACCCAGCAATGTATACAAAAAGAACTTGATTGTTGCATAAATTCGGTTGACTCCGCCCCAGATTCCGATGATCAGAAACATCGGTATCAGCATCCCTTCCCAGAAAATGTAGAACAGGATCGCATCCAGCGCCGAGAACACTCCAATCATCAGCCCTTCCAGAATCAGGAATGCGGCCATATAGTGAGCCACGCGATACTCGACAACCTTCCATCCGGCAATGACAACCAGTACAGTCAGAAATGTCGTCAGCAATATCAGCGGCAAGGAAATCCCATCAATTCCGATGGAATAATTGATATTGAACGCCGGTACCCACTCGACGTGTTCGACGAATTGAAATTCAGCTGTCGACTTGTCGAATCCGATATAAAGCGGCAAACTCAACAGAAAGGTTCCAACAGAAAAGCCGAGCGCAATCTTCCTGGCAATTTCGCGTCGCTGGTTTCCAGCCGCCAGCACCAGTATCGCACCGATGATGGGCAACCAGATCACCAAGCTCAGCTGATCAACTTGACCAATTGACAAATTCATGGCTCCAAGCGGTCACCCTGCAGCAAACAATGTGATCAACAGGAAAAGTCCTATGATCATCGCGAATGCATAGTGATAGACAAAGCCTGACTGGACAGTACGCAACCGGGCCGAGATCTGCTTGATCTTCAATGCCATGCCGTTGACAATATAGCCGTCAATCAGCAGATCATCCACAAGTTGCCACAGAACGTATCCGCTGACACGGACTGTACGGGCAATGACAAGTTCGTTGAATTCATCGAATCCGTACTTACGGTGCAAAATAAACCAAAGTACATTCAATCGCTTCTGAATCAGTTCGGGCCAATGCGGACAACGGATATAGAGCAGCCAAGCAGCAACGATGCCTGAAACCGCTAGCCAGAAAGGTAAAGTGAGAAATCCATGAGTGAACATCTGCAGCGCAACTCCGATTCCCTCCCCGCTGAACCCACTTGCAACCTTGGCCAGAGTATCATGCTCGGGCATCACAAAAATAGAACCGGAATAAAACTCGCCAAACAGCATCGGGTCAACATAGATCACACCGAATATGACTGAGGGGATAGCCAGGAGAATCAGCGGCAGTGTGATCACCCAGGGGGACTCCTTGACATGATCAGCTTCCTCTTTCGACATTCTCGGCTTTCCGTGAAACACGACAAACAGCATTCGGAATGAATAAAGTGCGGTGACAAAGACACCCACTGTGACCGCGAACAGCGCAAACCCGCTGCCAGGCAGGCTGCTGGCATGGACAGCCTCAATGATGGCATCCTTGGAGAAGAACCCTGCGAAAGGCGGCACTCCGGCCAATGCCAAAGACCCCACCAGTGCAGTCCAATAGGTAATCGGCATATACTTGCGCAACCCACCCATGTGTCGGATGTCCTGCTGATGATGAAGGGCAACGATTACAGACCCTGCAGCGAGAAAGAGCAGTGCCTTGAAAAACGCATGCGTCGTCAGGTGAAACATTCCGGCAGCGTAGGCCGACGCGCCCAGCGCAACCGTCATATATCCGAGTTGTGACAGTGTGGAATACGCCACAATTCGCTTGATGTCGTTCTGTACCAAGCCGATCATGGCCATGAACAAGGCCGTGATCGATCCTATCGTGATCACAACCGTCAGTGCGACTTGTGAATATTCGAAAATCGGCGACATTCTGGCAACCATGTAGATGCCGGCAGTGACCATTGTCGCAGCGTGGATCAATGCCGAAATCGGCGTCGGACCCTCCATTGAGTCTGGCAACCATACATGCAACGGCACTTGTGCCGACTTGCCCATCGCACCGACAAACAGCAATAAGGCGATCACTGTAATCCACAGCCATTGGGAATCGCCGATACCTGCAACTGTAGCGTCCGAGACTTCGGGAACCTTGTCAAATACGGACACGTAGTCCAGGGTGCCGAACACGTGAACGATCGCAGCGATCGCGAGTATGAATCCGAAATCACCGATTCGATTGACCAAAAACGCCTTCATATTCGCGAATATGGCCGAATCCCGATCATACCAGAACCCGATCAGCAGGTAGGAAACCACGCCAACGCCCTCCCAACCGAAGAACAACTGGAGGAAATTGTTTGACATGACCAACATGAGCATGGCAAACGTGAAAAGCGCTATGTAACAGAAGAATCTTTGATAGCCTAAATCATCATGCATGTATCCGATGGTATAGATATGAACCATGAACGACACAAAAGTCACAACAACAGCCATGCCGGCAGACAGCTCATCAATCAGGAACCCGAGTTCAAAATACAGGGATCCGCTTGTTCCCCAGATATAGACTGTTCCGTTAAACAGATTCCCCTGCAGAACATCGTACAGAACATAAAGCGACAGTACAAAACTGACGGCAACACCTGAAATCGCAACCCGATGCGTAGCTGTGCGACCAATGATCCGTCCGCCCACGCCGGCGATAATCGCAGCAGCCAGACAGCTCAGCGGAATCAAGGCATAGATTGCAAACATGACTGTGAGTGAATCCGAGTCTCGGTCAGCCACTCAGACTGTTGAGATCTTCGACATTGATCGTACGGCGATTGCGGAACAGCACGATCAGAATGGCAAGACCGATTGCCGCCTCAGCGGCCGCCACAGTCAGTATGAAGAACACAAACACCTGTCCAGCCATATCCTGCAGATAATGGGAAAAAGCTACAAAGTTGATATTGACCGAGAGCAGCAATAGTTCGATTGCCATCAGGAGTATGACCACATTTTTCCGGTTGAGGAAAATTCCTACCACGGCAATAGCGAACAGCAACGCTGACAGGATGAGATAGTGCGACAGCGGAATCATTTCCCGGATTCCCCCTGCGAATCCGTGTGCGGAGTCTCAGCGTCCATCGAGATGATCTTGATCCGATCGGAACTCTTTACCGAAACCTGGCTGGAAGGTCTCTGATAGCGGGTTTCCGGGCGCCGCCTCAAGGTCAGGGAAATTGCGGCAATGATTGCAACAAGAAGTACTATGGCCGCAATCTCAAAAGGATAGGCATAATCCGTATAGAGGATTTTCCCGAGTTCGGTTGTATTGCTGTAGCTTTCCGGTCGACCTGGCGGTCTCGGCATAGAGGCTGGGCTGAATACCTTCGAACTGAGGATGATCGCCATTTCGATGACCAGCAAGACTGCGACAATCCCACCGATCGGCAGATACTCACCAAACCCTTCTTTCAGGCGCGTCAGGTTGATATCAAGCATCATCACCACAAAAAGAAACAGCACCATCACCGCGCCAACATAGACCAGCACCATGACAATGGCCAGAAATTCCGCTTCCAGAGTTATCCAAACGCCGGCTGCACTGAAAAAAGCCAGCACCAGAAACAGTGCCGCCTTCACGGGATTTCGGATTGTGACGACCATCGATGCGGCAAATACCAATACCGCAGCAAAGAAGTAAAAGGAAAACTGCAGAAACGTCATCCCGTCACCCTTATCGATACGCTGAATCGGCCTTTCTGGCTTCGGCAATTCGCTGCTCGTATTGGTCTCCTACTTCCAGCAGCATCTGCTTCGTCATGATGTTGTCACCGCGGTTCTCAAAGTGAAACTCATGGATGTCGGTTTCCACAATTGAATCGACCGGGCAGGCTTCCTCACAGAATCCACAGTAAATGCACTTGAAAAGATCAATGTCGTAGCGCGTTGTGCGGCGTGTTCCATCGAGTCTCTCTTCCGATTCGATGGTTATCGCCAATGCCGGGCACACTGCCTCGCAAAGTTTGCAGGCGATACAGCGCTCTTCACCGTTGGGATAGCGTCGCAATGCGTGGAGTCCGCGAAAACGCGGTGATTTCGGGGTTTTCTCCTCCGGGTATTGAATGGTGGTTTTCCGCTTGAACAAATGTCGCCCAGTCACACTCAGACCGCGCACCAATTCCACCAGCAGGTAGGTCTTGAAATTCTGACGGATCCAGTCCAACATCAAACTGCCCTGCTCATCGGAAAATGAAACCCCAAGGGGTCAGGAACCGAAATACACCAATCACTGTGATCCAGACCAATGTAACCGGAATGAAGACTTTCCAGCCAAGTCTCATGATCTGGTCGTACCGATACCGCGGGAATGTTGCCCTGAGCCACAGAAAAACAAACATCAATACCGCAACCTTGCCAAACAGCCAGAAAAACGGTGGAATCCAGTTAAACGGCGCAATGTCAAACGGAGCGTACCAGCCGCCTAGGAACATCACTGCCGCAAGCGTCGCAATCAGCAACATGTTGGCATACTCCGCCATGAAGAACACCATGAAGGAGATCCCGGAATACTCGACATGAAAGCCCGCGACAATCTCAGACTCACCTTCAGCGACATCAAATGGCGCCCGGTTGGTTTCCGCAACACCGGAAATGAAATACACCAGGAACAGTGGAAACATCGGCCACAGATACCACTGATGCAATCCACCTTGCTGTGCCTTGACAATCTCCACCAGATTGAGGCTTCCAGCAGCCATCAGCAGGCCAACCAGGGCAAATCCCATTGCGATCTCATACGCGACAATCTGCGCGGCTGAGCGCATTGCCCCCAGAAACGCATATTTTGAGTTTGAAGCCCAACCGGCGATGATGACCCCATAAACTCCCATCGAAGTGAGTGCCAGAATGTACAGCAGGCCAACATCGAGATTGGCCAGCACCAATGTCTCGGTAAACGGGATCACCGCCCACGCAGCCAGTGCGGGAATGAGCGACAGAACCGGCGCGGATATGAACAATACCCGATTCGCATTGGTTGGTATGAGCACTTCCTTGAAGAAAAGCTTCAGGAAATCCGCAATCGGTTGCAGCCAACCGCGTGGTCCGACCCGGTTCGGACCCACTCGAACCTGGATATAACCGATTATTTTTCGCTCCGCATAGGTGATATAGGCAACCACCAGAAGCAGCGGCACGAGAATTGTGACGATTTTCGCAAGCGACTCGATCGTGACCTGGAGCGCGAAGGGCAACTCTCCCCAAAATGAAATCAGAGCGCTCATTCGACCGTGTCCCTCTCCAGCCGTATTTCAGTTCCACTCGCCGCGCTCGGACCAAACCCGGTCCCTGCTGGAAAATATGCACAGCCGGGTGCAACGCGTTCGTCAGATACCGCGAACGTATGCAGTGTATGCAGATCACTGCGAATGGTGACGGAATCGCCATTGTCAAGTTTCAGCATCGACATGTCATGAGGATGAAGTCCGACACCGGACGCTTCGGCATCCGATGTGTTCTGCAGAGATACCGCGCGCCGAACGACTGCATCCACACCGTAAATCAACGGATCCGAAATCAGTTCGAACCGCCCCGCCTCTTTTCCGTTGCCCTTTTTCAGACACGGTATCTTGGCCGAATCGATAGTCATCGGACGCTCGCAGAAACCTTCCAGTGGAGCGACCTCATCCACAATCTCTTCGGTTGATACGTAATCAAAGCCTTCTTTCTCCATCAAGTTTCCGAGCACCCGGAGAATCTTCCAGCCAGGCCGCGCCTCACCGTATGGCGAGACGGCTGCGGTTGATTTTTGAATCCGACCTTCGCAGTTGATGAAGGTTCCCGAATTTTCCGTATAGGCCGCTAATGGAAGCGCGACATCCACATAATCCGGAACATCCGAAAAGAACTGAAAACTGACGACGAACTCCGCATTATCCATCGCCTCGGCCGCATGAAGCCCATCGGAAAGGTCCATTGAAGGTTCGACATTGAATAGTACGTACGCGGGACGTGGATTGTAGATCATCTGGCGGGCATTCATACCTGTCAGCTCGGCCACCTGACCATTTTCGATCCGGTGCGGCAGACATCCCGCAATCCAACCGGCAACACTGTTTGCCGGCGGCAGCACAGAAACTGAGGCACCGGATAGCTTGCCAATGTGCCAGACCAAGCGTTCAATGCAACTGTACATAGGATGCGAAATCACTGAGTGGCCAAGAATCACAACCGCTCGCTCCTGTGCCTTGCACAGATGGCTCGCGATTTCAGCGCAACTGTCTCTTTCAGCGAACTCGCCCGCGCCATCAAGAAAATCATCGGAGATATCGGTTGGGAAATCAGCTTTGGTTATCTCACACACCGCCTTCAGCACATGAGCCAGCGCATACGGCATGACATTGGGCGCGACCACTGCGTTCGAACTCAATGGAAAATTGAACTTCCAGTCCATCGGACTGATTGCGTCCACGCAAGCACCCTTATTGGCTGCCTTGCGAACCCGCAGTCCAAGCAATGGTTGCTCTTTGCGTATGTTGGAGCCGACAAGGACAACCGTTTCCATATTTGGAATCTGATCAATCGGGATGCTGATACCCGGATAAAGGAGTGCATCCTCGTCCAGGGAAAAATCAATCTGACGCAACCGATGGTCAATGTTGGGACTGCCCATTGACCGCGTCAGTTTCTGTGCGAGATAGAACTCCTCAAATGTCGACATCGGCGAGACCAAGGTTCCCACAGCAGCCGCATCGTGCCTGTGAATCACATCGGACAGGCCTTCGACGGCCGCATTCAGGGCCTCGCGCCAGCTGACTTCGATCAATTCCCCTTCTTTTCTGACCATCGGAACACCAAGTCGACCCTCGTCCTCCAGTGCCTCGTAACTGTAACGGTCGCGATCGGATATCCAGCACTCATTGATGGATTCGTTGACCCTCGGCAACACCCGCTTGACTTCGTTGCGCAAAGTCTGGATGTCGATATTGGTACCGACGCAGTCGTGAGGGCTGATCGCACTGTGGCTGATCAATTCCCATGATCTTGCGGTAAATCTGTATGGCTTCGAGGTCAGCGCTCCAACCGGGCACAGATCAATGACGTTGCCGGAGACTTCCGAATCAACGGCAGAGCCAAAGAACGTGTCGATTTTCAGGTGTTCGCCGCGCCCGGTGATCCCGAGTTCCATCACACCTGCGACTTCCTCCCCAAATCGGACACATCGGGTGCAGTGAATACACCGAGTCATCTCTGTTTCGATCAGCGGTCCGATACTGTGATCCTGCACGACCCGCTTTTTCTCATTGAACCTCGACAAATGACCACCGTAGCCGACAGCCTGATCCTGCAGCGGACATTCCCCGCCCTGATCACAGATCGGACAATCCAGCGGATGGTTGATCAGCAAAAATTCCAGCGTGTCCTTCTGTGCGTCGACTGCGTATTCGGACGCGGTCTTCACCTTCATGCCGTCCATGATCGGCGTTGCACACGCAGGCAATGGCTTGGGTGCCCGCTCGACTTCGACCAGACACATTCGGCAGTTTGCCGCCACCGACAACTTCTCGTGATAGCAAAAGCGAGGAATGTAAATTCCAGCCGCGTCTGCCACCTCGATGATCATCGAGCCCGGTGCTGCCTCAAGCTCGCGGCCGTCAATCTCTATGGTCAACTTCGGTGAATCTGACATCGTTCAGCTATGCGGCCTGCGCGGTGGAAGTGATCTTCGCTTCGAATTCATGTCGAAAATGTCTGATAAAACTTTGCACCGGCCAGGCGGCCGCGTCTCCCAACGCACAGATTGTGCGTCCCTCAATCCGATTCGCGATGTCAACCAGCTGATCGATCTCCTCAGACCGGGCACGACCAAGGCGAATCTTCCTGACCAACCGATAAAGCCAGCCAGTTCCCTCGCGGCAAGGCGTGCACTGTCCGCAGGACTCCTCCCAGTAAAAATAGGCGATCCGCTCAAGCATCTCGACCATGCAGGTCGACTCGTCCATCACAATCACCGATCCAGCGCCAAGCAGGGAACCCGCATTCTGCAAGGAATCATAATCCATGTCACAATCCATGATGATATCGGCCGGCAAAACCGGTACTGAAGAACCGCCCGGAATACACGCCTTCAGTTTGGCGCCGTTGAGCATGCCACCCGCCATCTCCAACAGTGCTTTGAATGGAATTCCGAGAGGAACCTCAAAGTTTCCTGGATTGTTGACATGTCCGGATACTGAGAAAATTTTCGTTCCAGCGTTATTTTCCGGTCCCAGATCGACAAACCACTGAGCGCCTTCGCGCATGATTCTGGGAACCGACGCGAGGGTTTCTGTATTGTTGATTGTGGTCGGTCGGCCGAATGCACCAAACTGGGCGGGAAACGGTGGCTTGAATCTCGGCTGGCCACTCTTGCCTTCCAGTGACTCGAGAAGCCCAGTCTCCTCACCACAGATATAGGCACCTGCGCCCAGATGTGAGTGAATATCGAAATCGAAACCACTGCCCAGAACATCGGTTCCAAGCAATCCGGCTGAACGCGCCTCGGACAGCGCCTGTTCAAAACGATCGTATGATTCGAAAAATTCACCGCGAATGTAGTTGTAGCCGACCGTCGCGTTCATGGCGTATCCAGCGATCGCCATTCCCTCGATCAGGGAATGCGGATTGAAACGCAATATGTCCCGATCCTTGAATGTCCCAGGTTCCCCTTCGTCAGAATTGCAGACAATATAGCTTTGCCCAGGCTGGGTTCGAGGCATGAAACTCCACTTCAGACCGGTCGGAAAGCCGGCGCCTCCGCGGCCCCTCAAGCCTGAGGCCTTGACTTCGGCGATGATATCCTCGGGCGGCGTTTTTTCCTGCAGAATCTTGCGCCAAGCGGCATACCCACCGGTACTTTCGTACGACTGAATGGTCCAGGGTGATTCAAGATCCGGTTCAGGCAGGCAAATACGAACTTCCTGATAGGTCATTCAAGGGCCTCCAGAATCTCATCAATGCGTTGCGGCGTCAGGTTCTCGCAGTAATCCCGGTTGATCAAAGCTGCAGGCGCACCACCGCATGCCGCCAGACATTCAACTTCCTTGAGCGTATAGCGCCCGTCAGGGGTCGTCTCACCGAGTCCGATCCCCAGTTTTTCGGTTAGGTGGTCTACGATCGACGCGGAGCCCCGCAACGCACATGAAATGTTGGTACATACGTTTATTTTATGTCGCCCGGGCGGTTCCAGGTCGTACATCGTGTAGAAAGTCGCCACCTCCGCCACCTTGATCGATTCGATATCCAACAGTCCGGCGATCGCATTCATCACCTCGTCACTTACCCAACCACTTTCATCCTGTGCGATACGCAATGCCGCCATCACCGCCGCTTGGGCTCGTCCATGCGGGTACTTCGCGATCTCGGTCTGAATCTGCTCAAGTGCGTCGCTGGACAGTATCATCGGTCGATTTCTCCGAATACGATATCCTGGGTGCCGATTACTGCGACTACGTCTGCCAGCATGTGTCCGCGACACATTTCGTCCAATGACGACAGATGGACAAAGCCCGGTGCCCGAATTTTCAAACGATAGGGCTTGTTCGCGCCGTCGGAGATAAGATAGACCCCGAACTCCCCCTTCGGCGCTTCCACCGCGGCATAAGACTCGCCCTCGCGAAGGCAATATCCCTCCGTAAACAGCTTGAAATGATGAATCAGGGATTCCATATCCTGTTTCATGGTTTCGCGGCGCGGAGCGATCAGTTTTGCATCATCAATCATTACCGGTCCGGGATTGGTCTGCAACCATGCGACACACTGGCGGATAATCCGATTGGACTGGCGCATCTCCTCTACCCGACACAGGTATCTGTCATAGCAATCACCATTGGTTCCCACCGGTATGTCAAAATCAACCCTGTCATAAACCTCGTACGGCTGTTTCTTGCGCAAATCCCAAGCGACTCCGGAGCCGCGCAGCATGGGCCCGGTGAATCCCCGTGCCAGGCAGGTCTGCTGAGACACGATCCCGATATCTACCGTTCGCTGCTTCCAGATCCGATTGTCCGTCAGCAGTGTTTCATAATCATCAACACACTTCGGAAACCTGTCGGTGAACGCCTCGATGAAATCCAGCAGAGAACCTTGACGATCCCGGTTCAGATCCTCGAGCTTGCGCTTGCTGCGGTACTTGGACGGCTCGTACTTTGGCATCGAATCGGGAAGATCCCTGTAGACTCCGCCCGGCCGGTAGTAAGTTGCGTGCATCCGAGCTCCGGACGCCGCCTCATAGCAGTCCATCAGGTCCTCACGCTCGCGGAAACAGTACAAAAACATCGACATCGCGCCGATGTCCAGTCCGTGCGCACCAAGCCACAGCAGGTGATTGAGAATGCGGGTAATCTCGTCGAACATAACCCTGATGTACTGTGCGCGAATCGGAACGGTAATCCCCAACAGTTTTTCGATCGCTAGCACATAAGCGTGTTCGTTGCACATCATGGAAACATAATCGAGTCGATCCATATAACCGATGCTTTGATTGTATGGCTTTGACTCGGCAAGCTTCTCCGTAGCACGATGCAACAGCCCGATGTGTGGATCAATTCTCTGAACCACCTCACCGTCCATCTCCATCACCAGCCTCAGCACACCATGCGCGGCGGGGTGCTGCGGTCCGAAATTCATGGTGTAATTACGAATCTCGGTCACCGAAACTATCCTCCCGAATCACTCGGGGCACCAAGGTTCTCGGCTCGATCGTCACAGGCTCGTAGACCACGCGCCCCTTGCCGGGATCGTATCGCATCTCAACATATCCCGTCAGTGGGAAATCCTTGCGGAACGGATGTCCGATGAAACCATAGTCGGTAAGAATCCGACGCAGGTCTGAGTGTCCCTCAAACAGAATCCCGAACAGATCGAACGCCTCCCGCTCAAACCAGTCCGCAGCCGGCCAGATGTCGGTGACTGAGCGGACGACCGGATGGTCCTCGTCAATATAAACCTTGACTCTCAATCGATGATTGAGCGATACGGACAGAAGGTGATAGACCACCGCATAGCGTGAACCGGTCCACTGTCTGGCTGGATATCCTTCGCCGTAGACCGAATAATCAACCGCGCATAAATCAATCAACTGCTCGAACCTGGTCCGGTCATCGTCGCGCAGTGCGGTACAGATGTCAGTAATTCGCTCTGAATCCACCACAATCGTCAATTCATCGACATCGGTTACCGACGCTGAGATATCAGTGCCGAGCAGATCCTGAACTGACTGGGTGAGTTGAGCAATAGAGGCCACGCTCGAGACCTCTATCTGGCAATCGTGTTGGTTCGTTGAATCTTTCGCTGCAGTTGCAGGATGCCGTAGACAAGCGCTTCGGCTGTGGGTGGACAACCAGGGACATAGACATCAACCGGAACGATTCTGTCGCAACCTCTGACCACCGAGTACGAATAGTGATAGTACCCGCCGCCGTTGGCGCACGAGCCCATGGAAATCACCCATCTGGGCTCGGCCATCTGATCATAGACCTTTCGCAACGCCGGTGCCATCTTGTTGACCAGCGTTCCCGCGACAATCATCACATCCGACTGTCTTGGACTCGGCCTGAAAATAATGCCGAACCGGTCAAGATCATAACGGGACGCGCCTGCGTGCATCATTTCCACACTGCAGCACGCAAGTCCGAATGTCATGGGCCACATCGAGCCGGTACGCGCCCAGTTGATCAACTTATCCATGGTCGTGGTGACCATGCCCTGATTCATGATTCCTTCAATAGACATACCCTACTCCCACTCCAGTGCGCCTTTTTTCCACTCATAGATGAACCCAATGACAAGCACACCGAGAAATATCATCATCGCGACGAATCCGAACAGTCCGATTTCATCGAGCGTAATGGCCCAAGGAAAAAGAAACGCGATTTCCAGGTCGAATATGATGAATAGGATGGCGACGAGATAATATCGCACATCAAATTTCATGCGGCTGTCCTCAAAGGCCTCGAATCCGCACTCGTACGGCGACAGTTTCTCCTTGTCTGGCTTGTGCG
This sequence comes from Acidiferrobacterales bacterium, assembly GCA_028820695.1. Classification (NCBI taxonomy): domain Bacteria; kingdom Pseudomonadati; phylum Pseudomonadota; class Gammaproteobacteria; order Acidiferrobacterales; species Acidiferrobacterales bacterium. The sequence continues at coordinate 125,498 of JAPPIB010000045.1, forward strand.
GACCGAGCAATGAACTGACACCGATCATCGCGGCGCCCATCACCAGCGCGACCAGCAGAAAAATCACAATTGGAATGTAATTTGCCAGCATCGGACTATTTGGAACTCAACTTTCTTTTTCCTGACTTACCTGATCTGGTGCCGAAGGCCGGACTTGAACCGGCACGGCTCTCGCCACCGCCCCCTCAAGACGGCGTGTCTACCAATTCCACCACTTCGGCAATCTGCTCATCTGATCGGTTCGCGACCTTACTGCGGCAATTTCGGCAACTCGCCGCCTGCATCACCATCGGAAGTTTGCGGAACTTCCTCCACAATCGTTTCCGACGTGACTATGTCTGTGACACTCGTCGGTGTTCGCGCGCCCGTATAAATATACGCAAGACTAAGCGCAATGCCAAAAAATACAGTCGCTAATACGGCAGTGATGCGGGTGAGGAAATTCGCCGACCCGCGGCTGCCAAATACCGACTGGGAACCGCCTCCGAACACCGCACCGAGGTCAGAGCCCTTCCCCCGCTGAAGCAGGATCAGAACAATCATGGTAACCGACGTCACCAAAAACAGTCCCAGTAATATCTTTGTCAATAATTCCATCTTAATTTCGTTTCCCTATACTGCCGCGTTGCAAATTTTCAGAAACTCCTCCGAACTCAACGAGGCACCACCGACCAGACAACCATCAACATCCGGTTGACTGAGAATCTCAGCGGCATTTGATCCATTGACACTGCCGCCATATAGAATCCGACAGATCGGAGCAACTTCGGCGCTCACCTCGCGAATTCCATCACGAATCCATCTGTGCGTCTCCTGTATCTGATTCGTCGAAGCCGTCATTCCGGTACCGATCGCCCAAACAGGCTCATATGCGATCAGCATTGCTGGCATCTCAGACTCGTCTACGACTCCCAGAACCGCACCCAGCTGTCGATCAATGACCGATTTTGTATCGCCCGACTGCCTGTCTTCCAGCTTCTCGCCGACACAAACAATGGCTTTCATCCCCTGCGAGATGACCGCTTTCGCCTTGCGGCCGATCTCCTCGTCAGTTTCGTCGTGATAGGCGCGTCTTTCCGAGTGTCCGACTATTACATATTCGCAACCAATCTCTTTCAGCATGCAAGATGATACTTCACCTGTGTATGCGCCGGAGGGATGTTCGCTGCTGTCCTGTGCGCCGAGCGCGACCGCCGAAGATTCCTCGAGCAAAGCATTCACTGCGTTGATGTATACAAACGGCGGGCAGACAGCGACATCAATCGTTGCCTCGAATTGTGCCGTGCCATGAACAACATCCCCGACTACTGAACGCGCCATACTGAAGGCACCGTTCATTTTCCAGTTGCCTACAATTATTTTCCGTCGCATGAATAAAAAAAATTCACAGTACCCGGGTCAACCTCGCGAGGCTTCTGCGCTGGCAGTGAATAGTATGAGTTCGCTATTGTCTGTAATGTGTCTATGCTACTTCTTTTGCGCTGAAAAATCAATTTGCAACACACCTTTCCCTGTCAGTTCAGGCACTTTCACCGGGGACGGCTGAATTCCTTCCAGGGCAACGACAATTCGGTGAGGGTCCAGACCTCGGACTCAGGCCGATCAAGTGATTCGGCCGAATGGATTATCCACTCAGTCTTTCCCTTCTCAATGCCTGGCTCAGGCAATGTATTCCACCACCGCCCAGAGTGAACATCGACAGGTCAATTTCGCATACATCAAATCCCAATGCCCGCAGTTTGCCGACCAGCTCCGGTGCGCCCGTCATAGCCAAGATCCGGTCGTCTCCCAGTGACATCAGATTCACGCCCAGGTTCCGTGCCTCGCGATAACTGACATCAACAAACGCAAAACCCCGATCCTCCAGCCATTTCACGAGCCATGGCTCCATCGCGTCCGTGCAGGTAACCAATAGGTTTTCGGCAACAGGAACCACCAAACCATCCATGTGCACAAATTCTCTTGATATAGGCGCAACCAGCGCCTCCCACCCCTCAGCCTCGATGAATCGTGCGACCTGTTCGGAGCCTTCCTTCTCTGACCGCTCGCCGCAATAGCCTAGAAGTACGAGCCCGGGTCGCAGAATGACAAAATCTCCGCCCTCAAAATGACCTGCAGTTGCAAACTGCCATATCGGAATTTCATTGGCCTGGTAGAACTTGATGACTGAAGCATAATCCGCACGACGACACTTCACCTGCATGTGACAGATCAGTGGACCCCACGGTGTCATCACCGAATTGTCCCGAGCGAAGAAATTTCTATGTAATGCCTCATCCGCCTCAATGAAGTGACATGACACACCCTTGGCTTCGTACTGGGCGATCATCTCAGCGTGTTGGCGCTGGGCAAGTTCAAAGTCAAAGCTTACACCGGTTCGCGCAGCATTCTCCATCGTCCGGCCGATGATCGGGCCGGCTTCAACCCAGCGATAAAAATCCGGTCGACCCAACAGGACATCACTGAGACGCGCGTATTCGTTATCGATTCCCCAGTACTCGTGCGTAAAATCAGTCTTGGAAGTTTTGCTGAACTTTGGTTTCATCAACATTGAAAATTCACCATCTAAAAATTAACCGACATGCTTGTTTCAACCCAAGCGGGGCCCAAGTGGACGATGTTGCATCCCTGGTTCAAAACTGTGGGGCGTCAGGGATTCGAACCCCGGACCATTTGATTGGGAGTCTATTGTCAAAATCCAATATCTGACCCTATCAATATACCAAATTATGTCATTTCTGAAGACGGCAAAAAGAGGTCACTTGGTCGCCGTCTTGATTTCGCAATGCATCAATCATATCGTTCGTTACGATTCCACCGCGGCCAGCAAAGGGTCGAAAACAATTCGAAGGTTTGTCATCAGTAAATTCAGTGGGATTCTTATGTGGAGGCAACACTTTTTTGACCCTGAAAAAATTTCCCTCGTCAACGCGGGCATCCTCAATGATGTCGCCCTCCTCAAGATGGATGCTGGACTGCATTGTTAGTATGAGTTTGTTGACACTTCGGTTTCGCCGTAACGGTATTCATATGATAAGGAACAAGTTGTTTCCAAATTTCATACCAGCGTGAAATTCTCATCGGAAATTATTGGCGATTCTTCATTTCGTATCTATTGCTAAGAATTTATTATTTCAAAACAATATCTTGGTGGGCCGTCAGGGATTCGAACCCCGGACCAATTGATTAAGAGTCAACTGCTCTGCCAACTGAGCTAACGGCCCATTGATCAACGATTTGCCATGCATGATTCGATCGGATGCGGCAGATCATCCAGCACCCGTCGACTCGCATGTCAATCACGGTAAATTAAACTGGTACCGCCAGCAACATTATTTTACAATTGAAGTGCGACTGAAATGGGAATTTGATCGCTTTGCCCGGAATCATTCGAACCGACTCCGTTCATGCTGTCACAAGGCGAAAAGTACAACTTCTGTCTTGGGCTTGGAATTGGCCGGCAGCGTTCGAGTCGGCGAAACCCGCGTTTGAGTGCACGAGTTCGGACAGATTCCACCAACGCGGTATGAATCTGCAAGCTGCAGATGCCTTTCGGAGTGAACACTCTGACAGTCGGTTCACAACCGCTTTATTGTCGGGAGTAAAGTTATGAAAACAATTTCGACCTTGATCAAAGCCAGAGGAATGGTCTGGACAGTGACTCCGGAGAATACGGTTCTGGAAGCACTGCATGTGCTGGCCGAAAGAAACATCGGCGCGGTTCCTGTCATCAGCGGAGATGAGCTGGTGGGCATTTTCAGCGAACGAGATTACGCCCGTCGAGTGATCCTGCAGGGATTGGCTTCAAAAGACACCCTGATCGCAGATGTAATGACCGAGAACGTACAGACTGTCAATCCTGATGATAATATCGAAGACTGCATGAAAATTGTCGTCAGCAAGGGTTTCCGCCATCTTCCAGTCGTCGAAGACGGAGAACTCATCGGCGTTGTATCTGCCAATGACCTTTTGGCCGAAGTAATTCGAAGCCGAGAGATGCAGATGGCCAGTCTCGAGAACCTACTGTCAGGGGCGGGCGAAATCACCTGATCGACCCACTCTTGCCGCCTAAGCTTCTGCTCACCATGGTTTAGCTGATTCCGCAGTGACTGGCTTCAGCGATATCGTCACATGCAGCTGAAACACCTCATGCCCAAATGGAAGCACATCGCGATTGTGCTCGTTTTGGTGACTTTGACCCACACCGCGAATTCCCAGGACGTATCGCAGATTGAGAATCTGAATTCGGTCGAGCCGGTGGCGGCACCGGAATTTGACAGTGCACAGTGGATCAATAATCCTTCCGCGGACGATGAGTTCCTCAAAGGGAAAGTGTTGGTAGTGAATTTTTGGGCCACTTGGTGTCCACCCTGCGTCCATGAACTGCCGACGATTCAGAAATTGTGGGCTTCACTGGACCGCAACGACTTTGAGGTTGTCGCGGTCAACGTCGGCGAAACACAGGCGACCGTCAAGAATTTCCTTAACAATTTTGATCCGAGCCTGGAGTTTGCCATCGTATTGGATCCCGATCTCAAGTTCTACAAAAGCTGGAACGTGCGCCCGATTCCGACTACATACATCGTTGACCGCAGTTACCATCAGCGATATAGGGGGTTGGGCGAGTTTGATTTTGTTTCTGAACAAATGAAGTCGCTTGTCCAGCAACTGATTGAGGAATGATCCAGCTCTGGATAATCTGGATAAGGCATGTCACTACCACAAGACTATCGCCCCAAGATAATTGTTACCAAAATCGGACTGGATGGACATGACCGGGGAAGCCGGATCATTGCCACCATGTTACGGGACGCAGGCATGGAGGTTGTATACACGCCACCCTGGCAATCCATATCCGACGTTGTAAGACTTGCCGAGGATGAGGATGCCGACGTCATCGGGATCAGCAGTCTGGCGACCGATCACCTGCTGATTCCAGACCTGCTTGATGCGCTGCGCAAGTCCGAGCTGGAACATATCGGAGTCATTGTCGGTGGTATCATTCCGGAAGATGATGAGGTTGAACTGATTGAGCTGGGTGTTCGCCGGGTTTTCCATCCGGGAAGCAGCCTGACAGAAATTTCTAGTTATGTGCGGGCACTCGCGTTTGAGGTACGCACCGGGAGTCTGAAGAAATGGGAGATCCAGAATCATGAAAAACGCTAAGGTTGTCGATCTTCGCCGAGATTCACCTGAAGATCTCTGGCAGCAGGAATACAAACGTCAGCTGCCTGACGAAACCCCTATCCGCAATCGTTCCGGAATCGAGATCAAACCTCTATATACCCCAGCTGACTGGAATGACAGTCGGTACGACGAGCAACTTGGATATCCAGGACAGTTGCCGATGACGCGCGGAATTTACCCGACGATGCATCGGGGGAAAGTCTGGAGTCAGCGTCAGTTGATCGGGTTCGGAACACCCGAAGACTATAACCGGCGACTGCGCCGGCTTTTGGATGCCGGCAACACAGCGATCAGTCTGATTCCCTGCAATTCGGTCTATCGTGGCTACGATATTGACGAAGTCGATCCAAAACTGCTCGGCACCTGTGGTGTGATGGTCAATACGGTTGATGACATGGATCGATGCTTTCGTGACGTGGAAATCCAGTCGCTGTCGACAGCCATGAACGATCCGCTGCCGTTCACGTTGCTTGCCCTCGTGTTGGCTGTGGCCAAAAGGCGGGGAGTGGATTGGGCTCGCGTATCGGGTACATCCAACCAGAGCGATTACATTTCGCACTACGTCGCCAATCACATGTTTTTTCGACTCAGCCTGGAAGGATCGCGGCGGGTTTTGGTCGATCACATCGCGTTCTGCCAGAAACATGTCCCATTCTGGAACCCGCTGTCAATTGTCGGGCAGCACATGCAGCAAGCCGGTGCGACGCCCGCGCAAGCCATGGCTTTTACGCTGGCTACGGGCATCCAATATGCGGAAGACTGTATTGCCCGCGGGATGGACCCGAATAACTTTCTGGAGCGATTTACCTTCTTTTTTGACATCTCCATGAGTTTCTTTGAAGAAATCGCAAAATGTCGTGCCGGGCGGCGGATCTGGCAGAAGATCGTCCGCGAACGATTCAATGCCCACAATCCGAAAACATGGCGTTTCAAGTTTCACGGCCAGACATCAGGGGTTGACCTCACCCGTCAGGAACCTCTCAACAATATCGCAAGAGTCACCGTCCAGGCGTTGGCCGGCGTATTCACCGGACTGCAGTCCCTGCACACCGACTCTTTCGACGAGGTGCTGAGCGCGCCGACGGAGGAAGCGGCACGGATTGCGGTCGCGACTCAAAACATTATTCGGGAGGAGGCTCACTGTGCGGACGTGATCGACCCCCTTGCCGGCTCCTACTACGTCGAGTCACTGACCGACCAGATGGAAGAGCGAATTGTGGACATCATCTCAGGCATCGACGATGCCGGTGGTATGTTCGCCGCGGTCGAGAAGGGCATGATCCAAAACTGGATTGGACAGTCGGCAATGCAATTCCAGAATTCGGTCGAAAGCGGCGAGCAGACTGTGGTCGGGGTCAACAAGTACATATCGGAAGCCGATGCGGCGACTGCAAAGCCACTCGAGCGGCCCAGCATGGCAGCGGTTGAGAAACAGCTGCACACACTGCGGAAGTACAAGGCCGAACGCAACCGTTCTGACTACAACAGAGCTGTCAGCCAACTGCAGCAAGCAGCTCAGGATGAGACGCAAAATGTTTACGGTGCGATCGTAGAAGCCATATGCAGCGGTGTCACGCACGGCGAGGTTGTTCATCATATCCGGCAGGAACTGGGATTCGGTCAACCTCAGACCACAGTATGATCCATAGTGCCGGAACTGCAAGCCAGACCCGTGCAATCCTCGATTCTTGAACGACTGCAAACAGGCGGCAGAAAGTCGCTGGCGAGAGCGATCACGATCGTCGAGAACAATCTTGTCGGTCAGGAAGAGATTCTCAAGGCGATCTGCGACAAAATCGGCAATGCCCATGTTATCGGGGTGACCGGTCCGCCAGGTGTTGGCAAGTCAACGCTGATTGATGCCTGCATACCCGAGATTCGCAAACTCGGCAGGACGGTTGCGGTGCTCGCGGTCGACCCTAGCAGCCATGTCAGTGGTGGTGCCATTCTGGGGGATCGCGTTCGAATGGCTCGACACGGGCATGATGAGGGTGTCTTCATCCGTTCGGTGGCAGCCCGCGGTCACCTTGGCGGGCTCACCACTACAGCACTGAACATCATCAATCTATTTGACGCCACTGATTGGAATGCGATTATTGTTGAAACCGTCGGGACAGGCCAGTCCGAAGTCGAAATATCGCAACTGGCTGATACGGTCGTCGTCGTCGAGTCTCCCGGACGCGGTGATGAGATTCAGGCGATCAAGGCTGGACTGCTGGAAATCGCGGATATTGTGGTAGTCAACAAATCAGACATGCCTGAAGCCGACTCGACCATGAGTGATCTGAGTCAGGCAATAGCCCTGCGTCATGCCGCTAAGTCACCGTTGTTGCTGAAAACCATCGCATCCGGCGGCGAGGGCGTATCGGAACTGATCGATCGTGTGGTCCGGATGGGTGACGATCTCAAAAGCGTCGACCGGCTGGAGTCAAAAATCGGAAGAATGCGCAAACTGGTTGCCCGGAATGTTGGCGAAGCTTTGGAACAGGCAATTGCAAGTTCTGATGACGAAGCAATCTCGCAGTTGATTGGACGTGTACTCGCCGGTGAAGTCAATGCCGACCGGATTGCCCGCGACATCATGACCTACGTCAGTCGAAACCCCGATTTCCCGATGAGTGAGTAGGTGCAAACCCACCGTCATTGACTACCGATTGCTTCGACGTTCACTTGCGCTCGAAAATTCGATCGCCTGACTCGTTGATGATCTGTTTGGCCTTGAACACCGAATGTTCACATGCGGTTTCGAAGTCAGTGTGTGTGTCCGCCCGAATGAAATAGTGTTCTTGTAATGTACCGGATTCGTCGGCTTTGTAGATATAGCCCGCAGAGTTGTAGGAACCCTGTTGCTTGAGAGGGGCAGGTTTTATCTGGTACCCCTCATAGTCCTCAAGTTCGGGTTGGGGAGCAGATCGCGTTTCTCCCTTACCCAGTATTCGATCAAATAATCCCATAATTGCTTTCCGCCAAGAATGATAATTCCAACCTGATTCAAAGTGATTCCAGTTCAATTATAACGACTTGGGCGAACGTTGCAGTCGATTGCAATGGCATCGCTTACGCAATGGGTTCCAACCAATCCATCGACACCTGCGTTACTTTCTATACAATTCAACTGAACACTTGTCTGTTTTCAACTGAGGTAATCAATTATGTACGGGGCTTTGCTATTGCTCGCCGCAGTCACCTTCTTTTATGCTGGATACAACCTCCTGATCAAGATTTCCAGCAGTCACATTCCAGTCGAGGCCACATCGACGATTGCCGCGACCATAACTTTGCAGACTGCCGCACTACTGGTTTCCTGTGTTTTCGTAGCAGGACTCCTGATTCGCGGCAACACAATTCTGGCGGTTCCGCCACCAGCTCTGATGTGGGCAGCACTCGCCGGAATTTGCATCGGAGCGGCCGAAATTGGATATTTCTACCTGTTGCGCGGGGGTTTGAGTCACGAACCGGTCGCAGCAAGCACAGCGATTCCGATCATCGTAGGCGGCACGATTCTCATAGCGCTGCTGCTATCGTGGTTGTGGCTTCGCGAAAGCATGAACTGGACCAAGGCAATGGGTGCCGTTACCATCATCGCCGGTGTGGCCCTCATGTTTGTTGAGACTGACTCCTGATCGCACCTGATCACCACGCTCGCTGATTGAATGGATTGGATGCGAGTTGCCCGATCTTTTGTTTGCTGCGGGATTCTGTATCAGGATGATCAAAGTGGCGCATCAGGTGATTGACTTGTGAATTGGACATTCCACGGACACCGAATAGCGATGCTCTGAGCGAGTGTTATACGCTGAAGTCAGCGCTCTGTTCGCTTTGCCTCAAACGTCTCGGTCCGAGTCGTGTGAAATCGAAATAATCACACCTTCCGGCGGTATGGTTTCGCATTGGTGAAAAAATACAATTACAATGCTCTACCGTCACGTGCCATCACCGGAACAACAACTGAAAAACTGTCGATTCAGCTTTTCATCATCCTTCCGGCTTCACTGCGCCCCGATAGCTCAACAGGATAGAGCAGCCGCCTCCTAAGCGGCAGGTTAGGCGTTCGAGTCGTCTTCGGGGCGCCAATTTCGGTCAATCCACATATGAGCCTGATTCTACATGGCTGAATGGCAACAATGGGCTGTCAATAACTCTGTCAACAACCTGCAAATCTTCGAACTTCCGATTGGGCAACGAGTGCAATAAATTCGATAATTCTAAATAATCAAATTTCTTTTATTTAATATCAATAAGTTATGATTGTTATTTTAACTATTACTATATAAAGTCATTCTAACTTAACACAAATTGCGTTCGATTTCGTTGTGAATATCTTTTGGGCTGTTGTTGCTCTGTATGTTGTTGTGTAAACGCATGAATCTTCATTCTGTTCGAGCCAAAACCGCAATTGCTGAAGCTGAGAATAATAAGAATGTAGAGAACGTTCCGATCACGGGTTGCAACCCATTCAACATCGCAATATAGCCGACCGATTGCTGGATCGAAAAATAAAGCAAGCCGAACAGCAAGCCGATAAACACCAGGTGTCCGTTGCTCATTTTCGGTCGGAAGCGATAGACGCACAACAGCGCAAACAGCATCATGACAATCATGGATAAGGGAGAGATGATCCGATTCCAGAATGCCAGGCTGAGAAACTCGGTTTTCAGCCCGTTGGTCCTGAGAAACCTGATCGCCCGATACAACTCAATGATTGTCAATTGCGATGGATCGCGTCTATGGGCTCCGATAACACTCAATTCAGCTTCTATCGGATGGTCCTTGCTTTCCGCCGTGAGTCGCACGATTCTTCTATTCTCGAGCGTACTTTCGATAACGCCGTATAGCTTCAAGTTCTTTTTCTCCTTGCTGAATATCCCACCTGCTGCGTTGGTCAACTTTACCAGGCGGCCATTTGGATCAAAATGAAAGATCTCTATATCCTTGAGAGTGTCGTCACTGAGTTTCGGTGTAATGTGTATGAATTGATTGCCGTCCCGATACCATATGCCGTGTTTCGGCGCTTCAGCTCCCTGCTGACTGACCCGCTCGTCCTGTTTCAGGTACAGACTGACCTCGCTCCTGGGCACTACCAACTCACCCCAGAAAAACATGACCAGCGCCAAGAGTATCGAATACCCGGCTGTTGACGCGGAAATCCGAAACTTCGATACGCCGACCGCCTGCAACGCAGTCAACTCCAACCTGCGCGAAAGCGTGGTCAGCGCAAGAATCGCGCCGATCAGAAGAATCATGGGTGCCAGCTCATACAGGATTCGAGGAACGGAAAGCAGCAGGACTTCTCCCACATATCGGATGTCTTCCTTGATGCTGACGTCTTCCAGCATATCCAGCAGGGTAATAAAAAGATATATGGCGACCAACCAAACCCCGGCAACAATACTTTTGGTCGTGATTTCACGACCGAAATACAGGTCAATGATCCAAATTTTTCTCATTGTCTTGAAGTCGTCGTCAGGTGGAAATGATGCCCCGGTTCTGGTGGGTTCGCAACACCACCCAGCCAATCAGCAGGGCAACCAGTACATGCGGCAACCACAGAAAAACATCGATGCCGAAGTACTGCGTTCTTTCGATATCGACAATGAAGCCGACCAAACTGCCATAGATGAAGTACACCAAAACGGCACCGACGAGATTCGCACCCATTCTTGAAGTCAACCGGCTGCTTCCAAACGCGAACGCCAGCAAAACGACCATTGGCATGACGATCACTTTGGAAATTCGCCACTCCAACTCGGCAATATCCCCGGGCAAATCAGAGCCGATCAACTGAAGTGTCGGTTTTGCTCTCGTAACTGTGGACCCAAGTTCATATTCAATGATCGGTATCGACTCGGTAAAGGACTTGAACTCGGTCAATTCATAATTGCGTAATTTCTCCGATATGCGGTATCGGATGCCGTTAATGACCTGCAGCGTTTCCATCTTCTCGTTCAGGTCAAGGTGATACTGCCCATCCTGCGCCACGGTAATCTCCTTGCCATGAGGCTCGGACACCACGTAAAACAGGCGTACGGGATCAGATGGGGCTGTTTCGGCGGACGACGGTTCGACGTTGTTTGTCTCACCGAAATAGACCACGCTGCGACCGCCCCGGAAATCCCTGAACCGCCCTTCTTCAAAAGGGATATTCCGCAGACTGTGGCGGTAATTCGTAACCTTGTCCTGATATGCCATCTCGGCCGAAGGCGCGACCACAAACGAACAAAGCGCAACCAAAAACGTAGACAGGGCCGCTACCAGCAATGCAGGTGTGAAGTATGCCATCGGTCCGATACCGGCGGTGGCGTAGGCAGTAATCTCATTGTCCCGATTCCAGCGAATCATCACAAGCAGAATTGAGATATACAGTGCCGGAGTAAGTATGACATCGAGAAATGTGGCGACCTTCAGCATGAGAATCAGCCCCAGACCATCAACTGGAAGACTGCCTTGTACAGCTCTTTTCAATAACCCGAGAAATTTCACTACCGCGAAAATCCCGATTGTCATGAACAGGACCACACCGTAATTCATCGTAGTTTCGTTAAAGAGGTTTTTGCGAAAGATTTTCATGCGTTACCAATCATCTCGCTCAATAAAAGAATTCTGACTGTCAACCAACAACGAAACAGTCCCGTACTGTTCTGATAAAATTGGGCAACGTACACTTGCCGACCTTAAGCAAGACGCTTCAGAAGCATCGATTTCAAATTCGGAGGAAATCAATGTCCGTAAAATTCACCTCAAAATCCGTTGACGCCAGTGAATGCGCTTCCGGTTACCTGGTTGTCGGAATATACGATAACAAGGATTTTACTACCTCAGCCCGACAATTGAATGATAAAACCAAAGGTGCGATCTCGGCTCTGCTCGAAAACGGTGATCTTGCTGAAAAGCCCGGCAGTTGTGCGTTGATTCCACTTGTCCGGGGCATAAAGTCGAAACGAGTCATCATTGTCCGGCTCGGCGCGCGCAAAGACTTCTCAGCCAAGCAGTTCAATCTGGCAATGAATGGTGTAGCGACCTTGTTGACCGGTCTGACTGCGGACAGTGTTTGCATTTTCATCAGTGACATGGACATTGAAGACCGTGATCTGTCGTGGATGTCGCGACGCGTCGTCGAAGTGAGCAGCCAGAAACTTTACCGGTTCGATCAGCTGAAGAAAGAGTCCAAAAAGCGTCGCAAGGCGTGGCGGATTCAGATCTCAACCGAGGAATCAACCGGTCTGTCGCTGATTCGAACGGGTGTTCGGGTCGGAAAAGCGATCAGTGAGGGTGTCAGTCTGGCGAAGGACCTGGGAAATTTACCGGGCAATATATGCACGCCAAGTTATCTTGCCGAAAAGGCGCAAGAAATCGGAACCAACGCAGCGCTCGAAGTCGAGATTCTGGATGAGGATCAGATGGAAGAACTCGGTATGGGATCCCTGCTTTCAGTATCACGCGGCAGCCGCGAACCGGCCAAGCTGATCATCATGAAGTATCAGGGCAGCAGTGAGGAAGATAGCCCGATCGTCTTTGTCGGCAAAGGATTGACATTTGATGCCGGCGGCATCTCGATCAAACCCGCGGGTGCCATGGATGAGATGAAGTTTGACATGTGCGGCGGAGCCGGCGTGATCGGCGCAATGCTGTCCATTTCCCAGCTGAAACTTCCCGTCAATGTGATCGGGGTTGTCGCGAGCAGCGAGAATCTTCCAGACGGAGCTGCCAACAAACCTGGTGATATCGTCAAGAGCATGTCCGGTATTACCATCGAAATTCTCAATACTGATGCGGAGGGCCGTCTGATTCTCTGTGATGCGCTGACCTATGTCAGACGATTCAACCCCGCTGTCGTAATTGATGCGGCAACGCTGACCGGAGCCTGTGTGGTCGCACTTGGCAAACATCCCAGCGGGCTGTTTTGCGACGATCCCGAACTGACTGAAGCACTGGTCCGAGCTGGAACAACCAGCGAGGATCGGGTCTGGCCGATGCCGCTTTGGGATGATTACCAGTCCCAACTGGACTCCAATTTTGCGGATGTGGCCAACATTGGTGGTCGGGATGCCGGCGCAGTCACTGCAGCATGTTTCCTCGCAAGGTTCACCAACAAGATGAAGTGGGCACATCTGGATATCGCAGGAACGGCATGGCACTCCGGTAAAGCCAAAGGCTCGACCGGACGGCCGGTCAATCTGTTTGTGCAATACGTGCTTGATCGCTGTTGAGCAGTTGGCTGGGCGAACCTGAATGTCAACCGAGGTTGTCTTCTATTACCTAAAGCAACCCGCGCATGATGGTGTTTTGCGTCTGACGTGCAACCTGGCAAATGCCGCGTTCACTCGAAATCACAAGGTGTACATCGCCGCCAGCAGTCCCGAAATGTGTACGGTACTGGATGATTTGCTTTGGACTTTCGCACCGAACAGCTATGTTCCACATATAATTTGTGATCAGGGTGAAAAGGTCGATCTCGAACGATATCCAGTTGTGATCGGGCATACACAGCCGTCCGATCAGTTCGATGATGTACTGATTTCCCTGCATCAGGATGTATCCGACTGCGCGAGCCGGTTTCAGAGAGTCGTCGAACCGGTTGGTTCAAACGAAGCGGATATCGCTAATGCAGAGAAAAAGTTCAGTCGCTACACGGCTGTGTTCGAAACCGAACCAACCTGCCATTATCTGTAGTCATTCCGGATTCAAGTCCAGATTGCACAATCACCCATACACCAACCAGCTCTGAAGCCGAATGAAAAGTCATACCGATCTGGCCAGCGTTTACGACCCGCATTCCCTGGAAAAGGCGGTTTACCGAAGATGGGAGGAAGCAGGAAGTTTCGCTCCCAGCGGCGATGGGGAATCGTACTGCATCATGATCCCGCCGCCCAATGTGACAGGCAGCCTGCATATGGGCCATGCGTTCCAAAACACACTGATGGACGCATTGACCCGATATCATCGTATGAAAGGCAGGAAGTCCCTGTGGCAAGCAGGATCCGATCATGCTGGCATCGCGACTCAAATGGTCGTTGAACGTCTGCTTCTGGCCGAAGGTCAGTCTCGAGCTGAACTGGGACGGGACAAGTTCATTGACAAGGTGTGGGAATGGAAGGCGAATTCGGGCGGCACGATCAAGAACCAACTGAAAAGACTCGGCGCCTCGCTGGACTGGTCGCGGGAACGGTTCACAATGGATGCGGACCTGTCCACTGCGGTTCGGGAAGTCTTTGTTTCACTGTACGAACAGGGTCTGATCTACCGGGGTAAACGATTGGTCAACTGGGACCCTGTGCTCAAAACCGCCATATCCGATCTGGAAGTGATATCTGAAGAGGAGGACGGATTCCTTTGGCACTTCCGATATCCAATCTCAGACAGTCCCGAACATGTCGTCATCGCAACCACGCGTCCAGAAACCATGCTTGGGGACACCGCAGTCGCAGTACATCCGGACGATGACCGTTATGCCCATCTGGTCGGCAGGACCGTGTCCCTGCCCTTGGTCGACAGGGAAATTCCGATCATAGCCGACCACTACGTCGACCCGGAGTTCGGAACAGGTTGTGTCAAAATCACCCCGGCTCACGATTTCAATGACTTTGCCGTCGGCGAGCGCAATAATCTCGATGTTATCAACGTCATGACTGAGGAGGCCAATATCGATCTTGCCGGGACGCCCTATCATGGACTGAGTCGCGATCAGGCAAGAGAAAAGGTTCTTGAAGATCTGACTCAGCTGGGCTTGGTCGAAAAGGTTGAGAACCACAAATACAAAGTTCCGAGAGGAGACCGAACTGATCAGGTGATAGAGCCATACCTGACGGACCAATGGTTTGTTAAGGTAAAGCCGCTTGCCGATCCAGCGATTGAAGCGGTCAAGAACGGCTCAATCAAGTTTGTACCGAAAAACTGGGAGCGGACCTATTTTGACTGGATGGAGAACATCGAGGACTGGTGCATTTCCAGACAGATTTGGTGGGGACATCGTGTTCCCGCCTGGTATGATGAGCATGGCAATGTTTTTGTAGCGAGAGACGAAAGCGCGGCAATTCGACAGGCCAAAGCCCTGCATGGAGATATCGACATCCGCTTGTGGCAGGATGAGGACGTGCTGGACACATGGTTCTCATCCGCGCTATGGCCATTTTCCACCCTTGGATGGCCGAAAGAAACCAAAGAACTTGAATTCTTTTATCCGACTGACGTGCTTGTGACCGGATTCGACATCATTTTCTTCTGGGTAGCCAGGATGATCATGTTCGGGTTGAGGTTCGCCGATGACATCCCCTTTCATGAAGTCTATATCCATGGATTGGTGCGTGATGCTGAAGGTCAGAAAATGTCAAAGTCAAAGGGTAACATTCTGGACCCGCTTGATCTGATCGACGGCATTGACTTGGAGAATCTTGTCGCCAAGCGAACCACGGGGCTCATGCAGCCGGATCTGGTGCCGAAAATTGACAAAGCCACTCGAAAGCAATATCCCGACGGCATACCTGCGTTCGGGACTGATGCGCTCAGGTTTACGTTCGCACGCTTGGCAACCCAGGGACGTGACATACGATTCGACCTGAATCGAATTGAAGGGTATAGAAATTTCTGTAACAAGCTGTGGAATGCCGCACGCTTCGTCCTGATGAACGGCGATGGCTGCGAACCGTACGGTGTTGACGACTTCCAGCCGGCAACCAGTGCGGAGCGATGGATTGTCAGCAAGCTCAATGAAACGACGACGGTCATCGAACAGTCTTTCGCAATTTACCGATTTGATATCGCTTCGAAACACCTGTATGAATTTATCTGGGATGAGTTTTGTGCATGGTTCATCGAGATCACCAAAATCATGCTCCGGGATGAATCGCTCGATGAACGCACCAAAACCTCGCTCAGAAGGACTCTGCTGATGGTATTGGATGCAACAGTGCGCCTCCTGCATCCCTTTATGCCATTCATCACAGAAGAGATCTGGCGCAAGATCCGGACGGAGAACGAAGACAATTCAATCATGTTTCAGGCCTTTTCCAGCGACTTGAGTGAGTGGGCAGACGAAAAGGCAACCGAAGAGATGGATTGGATGAAAACGGTTGTATCCAATGTCCGCAATATTCGCAGCGACATGAACATGAATCCCGGAGAAAGGATCACAGCGCTGTGTCACACCAACAATTCGAAGGATCTGGAATACTTTCAGAATAATTTTTCCTGCATAACGGAACTTGCGAAACTGAAGTCATTCGAAATGTTGAGCGATTCGGACCTTGAGTCAATGAACATGTCGAATTCGATATCCACATCGGTCAATGAGTTCCAGGTCATTGTTCCAGTCCAGGAAATCGCAGATTTTGAAGAACAGATCCAACGATTGGAAAAGGACATCGCGAATGTGGAAAAACAGATCCAACGTTCAAGCTCCAAACTGGAAAATAAGCAGTTTCTTGCTAAGGCACCAGCTCAGATAATCGATAAGGAGCACGCTCGACTCGCATCTAGTCAGCAAGAACTCGTTGAACTGACAGCACGACGCGAGAAACTCTTGGAAATGATGGTTCGGCAGGCATAGTTACCTGAAGCCGCATTCGGCGAACGCTCAGGAAAGTCGGATTCAGTCCTGGGGTTGCCACCGGAAAACCGCCTCACCTCCCGGCGGTCAAGTAAATGTCGTAACGAACGAGTTTTCCCCTCATGCTCATTGACAGCCGTTCGGGCATGAGGGGTTGTGAGTAATTCGGGCGTTTGACGATGACTCTGTGTCTCGCCCAACTGATTGTCGCCCCAAGCAATTCCTCAGCATCAGAATCATCATCCTTGCAAAATTTCCGCATAACTGTCAATGGGCGCGCAACCTTTACCGACGACTTGCGACCTTCCGGATACATCGGGTCGAGATACACTGCATCGAATCTTTCGTGAAATTGTTGCAGCACTTCCCGAGTGTCGGCAAAGTAACTCCTGATGGACATATCAGGTGATACGGCATTGATCCGATCGACTCCATCGCAGACCAAGGCTGCAAAAACCGGCGATCTTTCGATGGCGGTAACCCGATATCCCATTCTTGCCAGCAAGAGCGTGTCTGATCCCAGCCCTGCAGTTCCGTCAAGGACAGTCTTGATCTTCCTGCCGACTGCGCGCCCCAATAGACACTTTCGCGAGATTCGCGTAAGCGGTTTGACCGACATCTGAATCGGACGAGATTTTCGATTCCTCAAGTCTCTCAGTTTGAGAACATCATCTTCGATTGCGAGCATGTAGTCGAATTCAGACTCGTCAACTTCATAGGACAGGGGCAACTTGTAGGTGTTTGCGATCTGATGACAGCGTTCTTCTTCATCAGCGCAATGACGGACAAATACTCGTGTGCTGTCGGTGGTTGACATCTTATGGTCTACATTGCGTTGTATGCCGCAAGACCGAATTGTCTCCGGTAGGACATTGCGCGATTTGCGTGTGCTGGTGTAACATTTTCGAAATTGGCAATATGCAGCGTCAACCGTCCCCGATGCAACGTCGTTCATGCAATTTCATCCGGCTGGCAGATGACCCAATTGCCTGCTCACTTCGGTCTGGGCGGCACCGATCTGACTCACTTGATGTTTGGAAAACTTATACAATCTTACCCAAAATCAATCCCGATCAATCATAAAAACGCAAGGGCATACGCGCAAGTCATCAACAATGCATCAGTAACGCGATGCTGAAAAGATGAGTCAAGAGGGTCACTCAGTTGTTGCAAGAGGCCTCTTGTCGTCAATCGGGCAATCGTGCGTATGAATTGATCGGGCCATTGAAGGGATTTTGATCGCCAAGACTGTATCCAAGTCAATGCGGTCATCAAACAATCGTGAATTTAAAAAAAGATGTCATGATCGAATGCAACCTGGATACTTCGAAGCACGAAAGCACAAGGGACAAAACGGTCTGACATACAGGCGGCTCAGGCAAGAATGTATATTTCTCCGTAATTTTTAAGGTTTATATTTATGGGATTTCTGACAGATAAACGCGCATTGATCACAGGTATCGCAAGCAATCGGTCCATTGCATGGGGAATCGCCCAGGCAATGTCGAGCCAAGGTGCCAAACTGGCCTTGACCTACCAAAATGAGAAACTGCGTCCACGTGTCGAAAAATTCGCACAGCAGCTTAATGCGGACTTTGTAGCGCCATGCGATGTTACGACCGACTCCGAGATTGACACATTGCGGGATTCGGTGGAGAACAAGTGGCCGGACGTGGATATCGTAGTCCATTCAATCGCCTTTGCCCCGCGCGAACAACTTGAAGGGGTGTATCTGGACGCGGTGACCCGCGAGGGATTCAACCAAGCACACGACATCAGCTCATACAGCTTCTCTGCGTTGGCAAAAAGTTTCGCGCCAATGATGCAGAACAGAAAAGGTTCTCTTCTCACCCTGACATATCTGGGGTCCATACGATCAATGCCTGGCTATAACGTCATGGGTCTTGCAAAAGCCAGTTTGGAGGCCAATGTTCGATACTGCGCACAGTCTCTCGGAAGCCAAGGCATCCGGGTCAACGCCATATCTGCCGGACCGATCCGAACACTCGCAGCTTCAGGTATTCGCGGCATGAAATCAATGATGGATTATTACGAGAAGATGTGTCCGCTTGGTCGCGGTGTCACAATTGAAGAAGTCGGAAACGCTGCGGCATTTCTGTGCTCCGACCTGGCTTCAGGAATAACTGGCGAAATCCTTTATGTCGATGGCGGATTCAACTCCGTCGGATTCAGCCAGACCATGCTGTAGATCACAAACGGAACCCTATTCTGTAACTTGGCTGTTTCAGAGCAACTCCTGGTTGACACTGACGTCAACTCCGTCGCGTAACAACTGAATATAACTCGCAAACACTTCGTTGCCGAAACGATCTCTCAGTGCAGCCGCTACACTCTGGCGTTGCTCCTCCGAAGCCGACGCCACATCCCCACTTTGGACTTCGGATATACGAAACAATGCATGAGATCCATCCGCCACGGGACCGCTGCCGAAGGTCTCGCTCCCAGCTTGTGGTTTCTTCGAGGAAAAGGCAAGCAATCCGACTCCGATTGCCACAGGATCGGTGGTTTCACTCATTCGCGTAGGCAACTCAAACGCCTCAAGCCCATTGGCTGTCAGAATCGAATTCCAGTCGGCTCCTGTTTCGAGCTCGGCAACCAGATTTTCAGACAGTTCTCTAGCACGAGCCTGGCTTTTTGACTGCAATAACTCATTGCTGATCTGATTTCGGACATCAGCCACACTCAGTTGCTGGGTTTCCTCGTGATCGGAAATTCGCAGGACCACCTGTAAACCCTTGTCTACTTCTATGAGGTCACTGTTGAAGCCCTGCCCGAGCACCTCGTCACTGAATGCCGCGGCGCGGACCTGCTCATGTTCAGATATCCCCGTTCCGAACCCTCGGGTAAACCAATCAGAAATTTGTATGTCGAGATCCAGCTGTGTTGCTGCAGAGTTGAGATTTTCCGGGTCCTCATAAGCAAGATTGCGCAACTGCTCGGATATCTCAAACATTTCCGCTTCGGCTTGAGTTCTCGATGCTTGCTCAACCAGCTCAGACCGAACTTCATCAAATGATTTAACGGTCTCTCCCTGAATTTCATTGACACGGACGATGTGCGTGCCAAACTCTGACTCGACTGGTTCGCTGACCTCCCCTTCCCCAAGACTGAACGCGACTGATTCAAATTCTGCAAACGGCAATTCTCCGGAACTGAACCAGCCCAGCTCACCGCCACTTTCGGCGGATCCCACGTCAGTCGAATACTGCATG
Source organism: Acidiferrobacterales bacterium (assembly GCA_028820695.1). Classification (NCBI taxonomy): domain Bacteria; kingdom Pseudomonadati; phylum Pseudomonadota; class Gammaproteobacteria; order Acidiferrobacterales; species Acidiferrobacterales bacterium. The sequence continues at coordinate 145,460 of JAPPIB010000045.1, forward strand.
GCCAATGCAGCGAAGTCTTCGCCAGATCTTATCCGACCAATCAATTCAGTCGCCAGCACAGTTACGTCACTGGAGGCTTCAGTACCAGGTTCAAGCAGAATGTGACTGATATTTCTCTGCTCTGCTATGCCATAGCGGGCAATCTCCGCATCGTATAAATTCAAGAGCGTTTCTTCCGACGGAGCGAAATTACTTGCAAAATCATCGACCGAAAGTCGGACGTATTCGATTTTGACCTTTTCGTCGTCCACATATCGCGACTTGTTCAACTCATAAGCATCCTGGATTTCAGCGTCAGTCACTTCAATATCAGCAATAAACGCAGCAGGATTGATTAAAGCAAATTGTCCGAATCTGTCCTGAAGCAATATACGCAAAACGGCATCAACATCAGCATCTATGACAAAAGCCGATTCCTGAAAACCCGTGCGAATCTGTTGCATGACTGCTTCTTGTCGCTGCAACTCCTCGAATTCGGCTACGGATAGTCCACTGACGCTCAAGACACGCTCATATCGTTCGCGATCGAAACGATTTTCGGTTTGAAAGGTGGGGTGATTCTGAATGGTATCGACCAGCTGTTGGTCGCTTACTCGGTAACCGTGCTTCTGTGCGTCCCTGACGAGGAGCGTCTCATCGACGATCGCGTCAATGACAAGCCTGCCAAGAACGCCTCCAGACAAAAATTCCGGGTTCTGGCTATAGGTGTCGCGCAACCTCTCACGTTCGTTGTACAGAGCTCGCTGATAGGTGAGGTAGTCAATCTCCTCACCGTCAAACTCTGCGACCGTTGCATGCTCCGCACCTTCGAAGTAAGTGTTGATACCCCACAGGGCGAACGGAATCGTGATCAGGATTACGATTGCCCACGCAATCCATCCGGTTGCCCGTTCCTTAATCGCTGTCAGCATTGGACCAACCTTGGAATTCTAACTCGGATAAAACAAACAACTGCAGTCCACATACTTGGCTTTAGAGCCGTTCTGTGGACTGCTGTTGATAACTTGGCGGAGCGGACGGGACTTGAACCCGCGACCCCCGGCTTGACAGGCCGGAATTCTTGACCAACTGAACTACCGCTCCAATTCCTTGGTGGGCGCTGTAGGAATTGAACCTACCACCTCCGCCTTGTAAGGGCGGTGCTCTACCAACTGAGCTAAGCACCCATGACTCGACTAGTTGACGGCGTCCTTGAGCGCTTTGCCAGCTTTGAATTTGACGACTGTGCTAGCGGGAATCGAAACTTCCGAACCGTCTCTCGGGTTTCTGCCAGTTCTTGCTGCACGATGTCCTGTAGAAAATGTTCCAAACCCGATAATTGCGACAGAATCATGATTTTTCAAACTGCTCTTGATCTGATCAAACACCGCTTCTACAGCCCGCCCGGCATCAGCTTTTGTCAGTCCTGTACTATCTGCAACATTGCTAACCATTTCAGTTTTGTTCATTATATCCTCCAAAACTATCTATATATTTTTCCAAAAAAAAACTTCGGTCACGAAATGATGCTTCAGACTTGACCGAGTGAATGCAAGATCGATGATTGACATTCTATAACCAAAGTGTCCCAATCCGTAAACACTCACAACACCAATTGATTCTTCATCGAAAGGATTGCAGCAGGTACGTTCAGTGCTTCACGACACTGACGTTTTCGCCTGAATGCTGATCAGATTCCAGACCAAGTCCCATGTCTGATGAATCTATCGTAACGTCAGGCAAGTATTCCAAAGAGTGACTTACGACATCCTCAATCCAGCGTACACATACTATATCAAGTTCATCTTTGATCTTGTTAGAAATTTCAGCAAGATCTTTCTCATTTTGTTCGGGAATCAGAACAGTTGATATGCCTCCGCGATGGGCCGCCAGCAACTTTTCTTTCAAACCGCCGATCGGCAGGACCTCTCCACGCAAAGTGATCTCGCCCGTCATTGCGACGTCGGCACGAATGGGAATCTGTGTCAACGCAGAGATAATCGCCACGGACATCGCGACACCTGCACTGGGACCGTCCTTGGGCGTGGCGCCTTCCGGCACATGGACGTGTATGTCCTTTCTTTGATAGAAGTTCGATTTGATGCCGTAATTGATGGAACGGGCGCGAACGACACTCACCGCTGCCTGGATCGATTCCTGCATTACATCACCAAGCTTTCCGGTGTAGATATGCTTGCCCTTGCCAGGAACCACTATGGCTTCGATACTGAGCAGGTCGCCGCCAGTCTGTGTCCATGCGAGCCCCGTCACCTGCCCGATCTGGTTGACTTGGTCAGCCATTCCGAATCGGTACTGACGAACCCCGCAGAATTTGTGAAGATTTCTCGGAGTGATGCGGGTAAGCCTTGACTTGCTGTTATCCTGAACCAACTTCTTTGTTACTTTACGGCAGATTTTCGATATCTCTCGCTCAAGACCGCGAACACCAGACTCACGCGTATAGTAGCGGATCACATCCAATAGAACTTTCTCGGATATCGATATGTTTTTCGGTTCAAGTCCATTGCTCTTCAACTGCTTGGGGATCAGATACTGCGTTGCAATCCTGACCTTCTCATCTTCGGTATAACCGGAAATCCGTATCACCTCCATTCGATCCAGCAGTGGTGGCGGGATATTCAATGTGTTGGCAGTCGCAATAAACATGACCTCAGAAAGATCGTACTCAACTTCAAGATAATGATCGGCAAATGTGTGATTCTGCTCAGGATCCAGCACCTCCAACAAGGCGGATGACGGGTCGCCCCTGAAATCCATTGACATCTTGTCAACCTCATCAAGCATAAACAGTGGATTTCTGGTCTTGACCTTGGCGATGCTTTGGATAATCTTCCCCGGCAACGAGCCGATGTAGGTTCTGCGATGACCTCGAATTTCCGCTTCGTCACGAACGCCACCAAGTGACATTCTCAGGAACTTCCGATTCGTAGCGCGTGCGACAGACTTGCCGAGCGAGGTCTTGCCAACACCCGGCGGCCCCACCAGACACAGAATCGGTGCCTTGTTCTTGCGGACACGTTGCTGCACAGCGAGATATTCCAAAATCCGTTCCTTGACCTTTTCCAGACCATAGTGATCCTCATCCAATACTCTCTGGGCGGCATTGAGGTCCTTGTGAATCCGGCTTCGTTTGCGCCATGGTACAGCGATAAGCCAGTCAATATAATTTCGAACCACTGTCGCTTCGGCTGACATGGGAGACATCATGTTGAGTTTCTTCAACTCAGATACGGCCTTGTTCTGAGCTTCCTTTGTCATACCTGCCTCGGCAATTTTCTCGCTCAACTCATCGACTTCACTCTTGGCCTCATCACCGTTGCCAAGCTCCTTGTGAATCGCCTTGAGCTGTTCGTTCAGATAATATTCCCGCTGGCTTTTCTCCATCTGTTTCTTGATTCGACCTCGAATCTTGCGCTCGACCTGAAACAGCTCGACATCTGACGACATCATCGCGACCATCAACTCCAGGCGTTCCTGATCATCGACTTCTTCAAGAATCGCCTGCTTTTCGACCACACTCTGATTGATCAGATGAGCGGCAATGATGTCAATGACCTGGTTCAAGGATTCAAGGTGCTTTACTTTCGCCAAAACTTCGGCCGGGATCTTTTGACTGGTCTTGATGTACTGCTCGAAAAGGTCCTGCAGCGATTCTCTCAATGAATCAATAAGCAATTCTCGAATCGGTATGATTTCCAATGGGCTGGTTCGCACCTCCTGGTAACCATCCACTGTCCTGATCGCATCAATCCGCGCTCGCCACAGCCCCTCAACCACGACCTTTTTCGAGCTGTCCGGCATGACGACCACCTGCTTGACAGTGGCAACGACACCGATGTCGTACAAATCCTCGCCGGTGGGATCGTCTGTAGCCGGATCCCGCTGTGTAACCAACATGACAAGCGGTGACTGCTTATCCATCCGATCCAATGCAGCTTTCGAATGATCCCGTCCAACAAACAACGGGACTATGAATTGAGGGAAAACCACCACATCCCGCAATGGTACAAGCGGAAGCGTCAACGGTTCCGGAGTAAGGTTGTCACTGTCTTGAGTCATAAAACGTTCGTCCTGAAAATTTTTTTTGGTCGCGTTCTCATATATCCGTCCGTTTCCTGACAAATCAAGCAACGGTGGTCATTCCGTAATCGTCTCGTCAGGAAACCCGTCTGGTTTCGTCCTCGTAGATGTAGTAGGGAAGTTTTCCGTTGTTGATCACGTCCGCATCAACAACCACCTTCTTTATGCCTGCCAGCGATGGCAGTTCATACATCGTCTCCAGCAGTGCGTTTTCCAGAATCGACCGCAATCCACGCGCACCGGTCTTGCGCTCCATCGCCTTGCGGGCAACCGCTTTGAGCGCATCCGTACGTATCTCAAGTTCGGCACCTTCCAGGGAGAACAGTTTCTGATATTGCTTGAGCAATGAATTTCGGGGTTCGACAAGTATTTCGACAAGTGCCTCCTCGTCCAGTTCCTCAAGCGTGGCGACCACCGGGAGTCGCCCGACAAACTCTGGAATCAGTCCGAATTTGATCAGATCTTCCGGTTCAATCTGCTCCAGCGTTTGCGCTAGATTCTGCTCAGTTCCCGACAAAATCTCGGCACCGAAACCGATGCCGCTCTTGTCGGTCCGATTTCTGATCACTTTTTCCAGTCCGGAAAAAGCGCCGCCGCAAATGAACAGCACGTTGCGGGTATCGACCTGCAAAAATTCCTGTTGCGGATGCTTGCGCCCGCCTTGGGGCGGTACCGAGGCAATCGTGCCCTCGATCAACTTCAAAAGTGCCTGTTGCACACCTTCCCCGGAAACGTCCCGGGTGATTGACGGATTGTCGGATTTGCGAGAAATCTTGTCTATCTCATCGATGTAGACAATACCGACCTGAGCTCGATCAATGTCGTAGTCACACTTTTGCAGCAACTTCTGTATGATGTTTTCGACATCCTCGCCTACGTAGCCGGCTTCAGTCAGGGTTGTAGCGTCAGCCATGGTAAATGGAACATTCAATTCACGCGCCAGCGTTTCCGCCAGCAGTGTCTTGCCTGATCCGGTCGGGCCGATCAGCAGGATGTTGCTCTTGGCAATATCAACATCATTGACCATGTCATCGCTCTCGATGCGTTTGTAATGGTTGTAGACCGCGACTGAAAGTACCTTCTTGGCCGCAGTCTGCCCGATCACGTACTCATCGAGAATGCCACATATCTCACTTGGGGTGGGAAACTTGGACTTTGCGCTTTCTTGTTCCTCCTCGTAGCCAACTGTCTCGCTGCGAATGATGTCGTTACATAATTCGACGCATTCATCGCAGACAAATACTGATGGTCCGGCAATCAGTTTTCTGACTTCATGCTGGCTCTTTCCACAAAAAGAGCAATGCAGACCGCCGCCCCTCTTTCCTCTTTTGTTAGCCATGTGACATTGTCCTCCGAATAGTCGTTGGGTCAATCAGTGCTAATTTTCGACAATTCACTTGCGATTTTCAATTACAGAATCAATTATTCCGTACTTCAGAGCTTCCTGACTCTCCATGAAATTGTCGCGTTCGGTATCCCGATTGACAGTCTTCATGGCCTTGCCCGTATGCTTGACCATGATCCTGTTCAAGCGCTCGCGTACCCTGAGTATCTCCTTGGCGTGGATGTCAATGTCAGTCGCCTGCCCCTGAAATCCACCCATCGGCTGATGGATCATGATTCTGGAGTGCGGAAGCGCATGACGCTTGCCTTTCGCACCGCCGGCGAGAACCAATGCACCCATGCTGGCAGCCTGTCCAACGCAGACAGTACTCACATCCGGTCTGACAAACTGCATGGTATCGTAGATGGCCAGCCCTGAATTGACAGTGCCGCCTGGACTGTTGATATAAAGATGTATGTCCTTTTCCGCGCTTTCAGATTCCAGATAAAGCAATTGAGCGACAACCAGATTCGCCATATGGTCCTCGATCGGGCCCACCAGAAAGATTACCCGTTCCTTCAGCATGCGTGAGTAGATGTCGTAGGCACGCTCACCGCGTCCGGTGGTTTCAACCACCATCGGAACCAACTGCGCACTTTCGTCGAACTGAGAAAAGTGGTTGCCACTAGTCATTCGTCAACTCTCCCTGCCTGTTCCCAGGCTCATTGTCTCTCAATTGGATTGCCAAATGAGTCCAGGATCACACTTGTTTGCGCGTCTGCCTCATCGTTTTCTGACTCATCAATGTCATCATCGGACTCATCGCTATATAATTTCAAATGCAGGTCTTCTCTCCACGTGTCATACTCGGTGAACGTCATCTCAACTTCATCGCAATCGGCACTTTCCAACAACCGTGCGATCAGAATCCTGTTGCATTCTTCCATGGCGAGATGCGCATGTTTGCTATAGGCTTCATCCCGTGCTTCCTGCATCTGCACTTCATCCCGTGCTTCTAGCATCTGCGAAGATTCTTCGTCGTCGGGCTGACCGGGGTCTGCTTCCACTTGCTGCATCTCGTTCTCTACCGCTTTCTGAATCTGTTCCTCATCGACCTCGATTTCATAGTGTTCTCTCAGCGTGTTCAACAAAAATTCCGATTTGACTTCCATCGCCGACGAAAGATACAACGACATAGCTTCCCGGGTGCGTTTACTGTCTTTGAGAAGTTCGATTGCATCTTTAGCCTCGATACCCTTGCTCATCAACCGCATCAGCGTTCTATGATGGATGATATAGTTCGGCATTCTGAACGGATTGCGGTCAAGCAGCAAGCCCATGACCTGCATTCGAACGGCCTCGTCAATGCTCAGGTTATAGTCCACCGACATTGCCTTTTTGGCGGCAGCATGCAAGTTCTCATCTTGTGCACTGTCGACCTCAAGCCATTCCAGGAATGAATCGTTAAGACTGTCAGGCACCGGCTCCTCGACTGCAATTATCTGTATTTGCACCGTGGAAGTGGAATCGTCCGCATCGCCGCCTTCGGCAGGAGCGGCATCATTGGGCATGACGGCGCTTGCCATTTCTCCCATTCCTTTGCCAATGCAGGCATCCAACACAAACTTATCGCATTCGTCAGGATCCAGCCATATATGAACAGGCTGTGGGGATTGATTTCCCTGTGTCGCCTGAATGGCGTCCTGCGCTTGTACCCATATCCAGTCTCCAGCTGCCGCCGGTCTGTCCACGCGTTCGAGTTTCGGATGAAATTTCAGCCAATTTTCTATCGCCTCGTCAACATCTTCATCACCGACTTCCACAATAGGCTTAACAACTGAACATCCCTTTATGTCGAACGTCTCAACCACAGGCATGACCTCATACTTTATCCGAACATCGTAATCTCGGGTTTGCTCATTGCGTTCGAATCCGTCAACTTCCGGATAGCCTATCACGCGATTGTCTTCGTGCATTTGCATTTCTGAATCTATCCATCTTGCAGTCATATCACGGATGACATCCGACAGGACTTCATTCCCATAGCGCTGCTGGAGCACGCCAATCGGCACCTTGCCCTTGCGGAATCCAGGAATTAACGCATTCTTGGAAATATCCTGAAAATGCGTCCTCGCTTCGGAATCCACCTTGTCACGCTCAAGGACAATCGTCATACTACGCGCACAGGAATCTATTATTTCGATCTGATAATCCATATTCACCTATCCGGATTGGTGCGAAAGGGGAGACTCGAACTCCCACGGGTTACCCCACTGGCACCTAAAACCAGCGCGTCTACCGATTCCGCCACTTTCGCATCGGTGTAACTCTCCGACAAGGACTCGCCGTTGCAAAGAAAATGCGTGGTTGTAATATTCGCAGCGTTAAAATTATACACATCCATTCACCCCTGCTACACAAACGGCTGCATACAATTCATGAAAATATCGGACTTTTCAACACTGACATTTGATTGCTATGGCACACTCATCGACTGGGAGAGCGGGATATTCGACGCACTCACTCCCTTGAATGACCGCTGCGGAAAGTCAATGGACCGGGATGCCTGGCTGCTCGAATTCTCGCGCACTGAATCCGTCATCCAGTCAGTGGAGCCAGAACTTTCGTACGCCAGACTTCTGGCCAAGACTCACGAGGCCATGGCCAAGAACCTGAGTGTACCGATGGGTGACAGTGATCACGTGGCATTTTCCGCTTCGATTGAACACTGGCCAGCTTTTCCAGACTCAGTGCAATCCCTGCAATATCTCAAGGAACACTTCAAACTGGTCATACTCTCGAACGTAAACAATGCCGGATTCGAATTCAGCAACAGGCATCTCAAGGTAGAATTCGATGCGGTCTACACTGCAGAAGATATCGGTTCCTACAAGCCATCGCACAAGAATTTCGACTATATGCTTGATCACCTACAGGATCTTGGAGTCTCGAAGTCCGAGATCCTGCACACCGCACAGAGCCTGTTTCACGATATCGTTCCGGCAACCGAGATCGGACTGACAACTTGCTGGATTGATCGCAGGGCTGCCCAGTCCGGCAGTGGCGCCACACCTGCTGTAGAAAATCCACCAACGCCCGATATGCGATTTGTCTCGCTCGCTGACATGGTCAAGGCACACCGTCTGGAACAACAGTAATCACTAAAGTTTTCCTAAGTATCACCAATTATAAGCGGAGCTTGTGGTATAATTATATCTACATAAATGGTTGATATATATAGGATAATACACCATGAAACGAAATTCTGTCCAG